>JAMOAC010000320.1 GCA_023621975.1 Bacillota bacterium
ATTGCAGCATCGATATGGCATAGCGGCATGTTCTACTTTTGCACGCCTGAATTCCAGAGGAATTGCGACAGCCTGTGAGGTAGATGTGATGGGTGCGTTGACAATGTATATTATGAATGCCTGTGCATTGGGGCAGACACCTTCAGTTTTTATCGACTGGACAGACTTACATCCTACCGAGGATAATATTTGGCTGGCCTGGCATTGTGGTAATGCTGCCCGTGAACTATGTGCCAAAGGCTGCAAAACGAGCTTGATGATGAATGAAAGGCTGGGACTTTGGAGTCCAACATGTTTCGGATCACTGGAATTCAAGATGAAGGAAGGTGACGTGACATGTGCCCGTTTGGTTGAATATAACGGTAAATACAGCATGTTCTTTGGCAATGGTGAGATTGTTGATATCGGGCCTATGGTGAGAGGATCATATGGCTGGGTAAAGGTTAAAGACATTCGGGATTGGGAGACCAAAATGGTTGAAACAGGTGTGGTTCATCATGGAGTCTTGATACATGATAAGAAGGTGGCAGATGCGCTGAAGATGTTTTGCAAGTTTATGGATATACAAGCAGTACAGGGTGATTGAAATGAGTGTCTTGGGAATTGATGTAGGAACATCGACATGCAAAGGCGTTGTTATATCCGGGGATGGTACGGTTATTGCACAGCACAGTATTGAATATGCTCATTCAATTGCATTCAACGGTCCGCTGGTTGAGATACCGGCAGAGATATTCTGGGAAAGCACTGTGACGGTAATCAGAGAACTTGCAAAGAGAACACATGACTTAGACCCAATTGAAGCACTGGCTATAAGTACTCATGGAGAAACGCTTATTCCCACAGATGAAAACGGTTGCCCTGTATGTAATGCCATATTGAGTATGGACAGGCGGGGAGTTAAGGAAGCTCTGGAGTTAGAGCAGATGTTGGATGCTGACTTCATCTACCACACGACAGGGTCAATGATGCATTCGCAATATCCGGCAGCAAAAATCCGATGGATATTACACAACAGGCCAGAAATGGCTAAACGCATAAAGCATTACTACTCAACGAGCGACTATATAAACAGCAAGCTTGGGTTTTATGGCATTGTTGATTACTCTATTGCATCAAGATTTGGGATATTTGATATACACCGACGACGATGGTCGAGTGATATTCTGAATGCCTTGGAGATCAAAGAGGACATGCTGTCCCACCCGGTTCAGGCAGGTACGCTACTGGGTGTGTTGCCAAAAGAAACAGCAGACAGCTTAGGGCTGGGAAATAATGTTCGGGTGTTTGCCGGCGGACATGATCAACCATGTGCTGCAGTTGGAATGGGAGTCATGGATAAAGGGTTGACTGTATCGGCAGGTTCATATGAATGTGCATCCATAATGACAGATGTGCCATTGAATGATTCCCGTGGAAAAATGTACGGATTAAATTCATACTGCCATGTTCTTCCACAAAAGTATATTACCTTGGCATTCTTTACATCCGGTCTGGTAGTACAGTGGTTCCTGAATACTTTTTGCGAATATGAACAACGCATTTCCAAAGAAAATGGAACCAATATCTACGATGAGTTTGACAGTTTAGTCGGGGATGATCCAACCGGTATCTGCATGACACCTCATATCTATGGCGCGATGAATCCGGAATGGTCAGAAACAGCGACAGCTACAATCACAGGTATTACGGCTTCCGCTACAAAAGCTACGTTTTACAGGGCAATGCTGGAAGGTTTATGCTGTGAACTGGATCTAAATATTCGGGTATTAGAAAGCCTGACCCAATCGTTTGACCGATTCGTTATGTCAGGTGGCGGTACACGTTCAACCAGATGGATGCAGCTGCGCGCCGATATAACAGGGAAATCTATCGATGTTGTTTCAGAACAGGTTGAAGCGTCGTGCCTGGGGGCAGCAATCCTGGCAGGTGTAGGAGCCGGGATATTCCGGAACTGGAAAGACGCAAGTGCTAAAGCAATTCAATACACAAGGCACTTCGAACCTCGAGATAGCGCCAGGTTTAATGCTCAGAAGGAAAAATACCGCACACTTCATGGAGAATGGCTCTTGGTGTAAAAAGAAAACTATTTCTACTTGAGGCACTATTTCTGCTTGAGGCAGAAAATAAAAATAAAATAAAAAAACAGGAGGAGATAAAAGTATGAAAGGAGCTGTCAAAAAAATAAAGAGAATAGGGGTTGTCGTTTTAGTGCTGGCTTTGGTTTTCGCTTTTGCCGCATGCAATTCTCAGAATGGATCAACTTCAAATACTTCTGAGTCAAAACAGACTTCGGAGCAGGCATCGTCGGCTGAAAGTGAAACAACTGAGAACAGTGCAGGGACAACGGACGATTTTGATCCCAGCAAGATCAAGTTGGCAATTGCAATGCCGGTTTTAAACCATCCGGTACATCGTACTGTACAACTGGGTTTTGTTGAAGCGTGCAAGGATTTGGGATACCAGTATCAAATTGTAGGAACCGACGGAAGCGATAACAACGAGGTAACTGCTGCAGCTGAAGCTGCTGCCGCTGGAGGTGCAAAGGGAATAGTTCTCTGGGCACAGGAGGAAACAATGCTGCCCTGCATTTCCACACTTAAGAATGATTATGGTTGTGTAACCTGTGTACCACATTTCCAATGGCAACAGGATGAAGCGGTTGGCCTGGATATCAACCTGGGCTGTGTTGCAGAAACATATGCCAGGGCTGTAGCAGACTATATGGCTGAAAAGCTGGAGGGTAAGACAGGTTCCATTGCTCTGACACAATATGCTTACAATAAAAACGAGAATGCTGCATCTGCTGCGTTTAAAGCACGTATAGAAGAATTGCAGGCTGAGGGCAAGCTTCAGGGTATTAAAGTCTTGGAGCCGGCAATCGAAGGTGGAGCAGACCTTACTGAATCTACAGATGTGAACGTTTCAATAATACAGGCAAATCCGGATATTATTGCAGCTGTATCATGGACAGGTAATGGTCCGGTTACATGGTCCAATGCTGCACGCAAGTGCGGTTATAAGGCCGGGGATATTCTAATAGTATCCATGGACTACACAGCTGATAACCTGACTGAATTGAAATCCGGTTATGTATCTGCCTTGGTGGCACAACCTCTTTATGATGAAGCATATCAGGCTGTTTGCAAAATTGATAAAATACTCCGTGGAGAAAGTGTGGATTACTGGACCGAACTGGATGCTCCATTGATTTACATGGGTGGAGAAGGAATTCATGATCCAGCACGCTATGAAGACATACTTAACAGGGTATCTACAACGTTCGAAGATTAACTGGCTCTGTCAAATCGAGAGGTGTGGGGATGTTTAAAACAGCCCCACACTGTTTCTCAGCTAAATATACTGATTTCAGATCAGAAAAGATTTATTAAATATTTATATTATTAAATATTACCATAAGAGGAATAAGGCTATGGAAAAATACATGATTGAAGCAGTAAATATAACGAAAATTTTTCCTGGAACCGTTGCAAACGATCATGTTTGCCTTCGAGTGAAAGCCGGCGAAATAATGGGGCTGGTAGGTGAAAACGGGGCAGGAAAATCAACAATTCTGAAATGCCTGAATGGAGTATATCCATCAAACTCTTATGATGGTGAAATTCTAATAGAAGGCAAGCCGGTTTGTATGAACAGTCCACTGGATGCCATGCGCCTGGGAATTGGTTTTGTTCCGCAGGAAATTAATGTACTGCCGGACATGAATATTGCAGAAAATATATTTATGTTTGACTTAAAGGAAAACAACAAAAGAAAGCTGGTCGACCACCGGGCGCTTAAAGAAAGAACGCTTAAACTTTTAGAAGAGACAGGAATTGAGCTTGACCCAGCCGCAAAAGTGCGTCGCCTTTCTATAGGACAGCAGCAGATGCTTATGATTGCAAGAGCGCTTGCTACAAATCCAAAAATACTGATCCTCGACGAACCAACTACATCCCTTTCAAGTCAGGATGTTCGGAGACTTTTTGCCGTGCTGCGAAAACTGAAGGAAAAAGGTGTTGCTATTATATTTGTTACTCACAAGCTGGCAGAGATTATGGAATTGACGGATTCCCTGACAGTGATGCGCGACGGGAAAAATGTAAGTTTCTATAAGCGTGAAGAGTATATTCAGGAGAAGATTGTTGAGGATATGATCGGCCGAAAGCTTACCATTATGTACCCCAAAAGGACAGTGAAGATCGGAGAGGAGAAGTTACGTGTAGAAGGACTTTCGATTCCGCATCCGTATATAGCTGACAGGTTTCTGGTAGAAGATTTCAGTATTAAGGTACATGCCGGTGAGGTTGTGGGATTGGCCGGTTTGGTTGGAGCAGGCAGATCAGAAGCGGTTATGGGCATATATGGGGAGTTAAAGTGCAGTAGCGGCGACATATATGTGAATGGAGAAAAAGTGAAAATTCGTAATTCCCAGGATGCTATAAGGCATGGTATAGGAATGGTGACGGAAGACAGGAAGAAGTACGGGTTGCATTTTGGATGGAGTATCAAAAAGAATATATCCCTATCCAATCTGAAAGCTATCACTACCTACGGCTTTATCTCATCAAAACGGGAAAAGATGTCGGTGTCTAAATACTATGATTCAATGCGCATTAAGGCCAACTCCATTAATGACATGGTGGAAAGCCTTTCAGGAGGGAATCAGCAGAAGGTTGTCGTGAGCAGATCATTAAATGCGCTGCCATCCATTGTCATTCTTGACGAGCCGACAAAGGGTATTGATGTAGGTGCCAAAGCGGAGATATATGAGCTCATCAACAAACTGGCGGAACAAGGTGTTGCGATTATCCTAATATCCTCTGAGCTTCCGGAACTGATGGCAATGAGTGACCGTATTGTTGTTATGGCTGAGGGTCGCATTGTCGGCGAGATTCCCAAAGAAGAGGCCACCGAAAAGGCAATAATGAATATGGCGACAAAGACATTTAAAGTATTTTAAGGAGGATGCAAGGAATGGGAGAGAAAGGCTCAGCTATTAAGCATAGGGAAAATATCCTGGCCAGCGTATTGATGACACCTGAAATCAGCATGCTTATTGTTGTTGTCATACTGTGTATATATACAAGCACAGTCAATAAAGCTTTTTTTGCAGTTACAAATATTCAAATAATTATTCGGAGTTGCGCATTTATTGGGTCACTGGCAATAGGTGAAGCCTTCGCACTGATGTGCGGAGAAATTGATTTGTCCGTGGGTACGAATTCAGCATTCAGTTCCATAATATTTGCATCGTTTGCAATAACATACGGCTGGAATCCGGTTATTTCCATTATAGCAGGTATATTGGCAGGAACATTAATTGGTGTTATTAATGCTGTATTAACACTTAAACTGGGGATGTCTTCCTGGATAGTTACACTTTCAACAATGTATGTATGCAAAGGATTAACGACAGTTATTTCAAAAGGCAGGGCAATTGCAAGTTTAAAAGGCGGATTTAAGACATTCAGCGCAGCCCGCCCGCTGGGATTAAGCTGGATGTTCTTCATCATGCTGGCCATATTACTGATTGCTTATGTGGTCATGCAATTTACGCCTGTGGGACGAAAGGTGCATGCAGTTGGAATCAATCCGGCGGCAAGCCGTATTGCCGGAATCAATGTCAAAAAAGTCAAAGCACTTTGCCTGATATTTTCCGGAACTATGGCCGGTGTCTGCGGAATACTGCAAAGTATCAGCAATTTATCGGGCTCACCCACCACAGGAATAGGGAACGAATTCCCGGCAATTATTTGCTGTGCAATAGGTGGTGTAAGCACGAGTGGCGGAAAAGGAACAATGATCGGAGTTCTTGTCGGTGTAATTATGTGTCAGACGCTGAAAAACTGTTTGCAAACCTTACAT
Source organism: Bacillota bacterium (assembly GCA_023621975.1). The sequence continues at coordinate 5,869 of JAMOAC010000320.1, forward strand.
TTAAACAATAACATGCAACTCGTGGTAACAGGAATCATACTTTTAGCGGCTGTTTCATTTGATATTATCAAAAAGAATATGCGGATGAATATCGTAAAATGAGGTGTGCAATATGAATAAAAAAAGTCAACTGATAGTCACCTTAAAGCGCATAAATTCGAAAGATAATCCGATCATTGGCGTATTAATAGCCCTCGTCATAATTATGACGACTACACAACTGTTTAACAGCAATTTCCTGGAGTGGGCAAATATAAGTTCAATTTTGAAATCAATTCCTTTTTTGGCGCTGGCGACATTGGGAGCCAGTTTTCCATTGCTGGTTGGGGAAATTGATATTTCCATTGGGCGTATTGCCGGACTGGCAGGTATGATATTCGGATTGTTTTTTACTGTCTACAAATATGGAATTGTTACAAGCATATTGATAAGTCTGGCTTCAGGGCTAATTATCGGGCTAATCAACGGCTTCCTTGTTGTATATGTAAAGATGAGCAGCTTTATTGCAACAATGGGAACACTATACATTTGCGGCGGACTTCGGTACCTGGTAAATGGCGGTGATGTAATGACGCTGCCCACTGAGATGAGGAATTTTTCTCAGGCAACACCGCTGGGAATTAACTGGTTCTTCTGGATAGTGATCGTAATTTTTATCTTGATTGGTTTTATACAGAGAAAAACTGTTTTTGGACGGCAATTGTACGCAACCGGCAACAATGTGGAAGTAGCCCGGCTGCAAGGAGTTAATGTCAATCAGATCAAGATGCTGGCATATATCATCTCTGGCTTGATGGCTGCGGCAGCAGGTATTATGGCGACAATTGACATAAACAGTGCACAGCCTTCAACGGGGACAAACTGGGAATTTCGTGCCGTCGCCGCCAGTGTAGTGGGTGGAGCAAGCCTGACAGGCGGAGTCGGGAACGCGGCAGGAGTTGGCATAGGTGTATTTGTTGTTTTTGTCATTAACAATATTATCAATATGATCGGACTGCCAAACTATTGGGCAGATGTGTTTACGGGATGTATACTGGCTGGAGCGGTTTTGGTCGATATTATCAGAACGCGTCAGAAAATAAAAGCATAAGAGGGAAATTATGAAAGAGATTAAAATAAACACAGACAAAACACATTTACTGAAACATATGGGTAGCATATACCAATTGGGTGGCATAAGGCAATACGAATTTACGGAAGGACGTGCAAAGGGAACACGTGCAGTAATGGTGACGACTGGATCAGGGTTTGATTTTACTGTTTTACCTGACCGATGCCTGGATATCGCAGAAGCACGATATAAGGGAATACCAATTGCGTATATGTCTAAAGCGGAGATATCAGCACCAACTTATCTTGAGCATGATGGTATGGAATGGTTGCGCAGCTTTTATGCAGGGTTAGTTACGACATGTGGTTTTAGCAATGTTGGCGCGCCTTGCGAGGATCAACGCCGTATATTTGGTATGCAGAAACATGGATTGCATGGAAGGTTGTCAAACATTCCGGCGAATGAGGTTTGTTGCTCAGGAGAATGGATTGACAATATTTATACCATGTCCATAAAAGGCAAGATCAGGCAAAGCGCGGTACATGGAGAGAATTTGATTTTGCGCCGTACCATTAATGCATGGCTAGGGGAAAAAAAGCTTGAAATCCATGATGAAATAGAAAATGAGGGACATACGGAAGAACCCTTGATGCTGCTTTATCATATTAATTTTGGCTATCCGCTGCTCAGTGAAAAGAGTCGGTTGGTCCTGGCATCAAAAGGCATAAAGCCGGCGGATAATATAGCGGCTGCAGAGATTGATAGTTACGACAGGTTCCATGAACCCAGGCATCTTCAAGATGAACGATGCTATTTTCATGACCTGAATATGGATAGTGACGGACAAACACATGTGTTGCTAATTAATGATGAAATGGAACTGGGTGTCGAGTTGTCGTTTGACAGGAAAGAGCTTCCTTGCTTTACCGAGTGGAAAATGCTGGCAGAAGGAGAATATGTTCTGGGGCTGGAGCCAGGAAATGTGAACCCCATCGGCCGACTGGCAGCAAAGCAGCAGGGATTATTGGAATATATTAAACCGGGAGATGTGAAAAAAACGAATATCAAAATTGAGATATTAGATGGAAAGGAGGATATAGAGCGTGCCCTAAATGAGGTAGCTAAACTGCGGCTATAGTGCGACGACAGATGTAATTCTGATTGAAATCTGTATAGCATAAAACAACAGATAAAACAGGAGGAAATGTATTAAAATGAGAAAGCTGGTACTGGAAGCACCTTATAAGATGTCAATGAAACAAGTCCCCATACCTGAACCAGGTGACGAACAGGTACGGATTAAAGTATGTAAGGTTGGAGTCTGCGGGTCTGACCCAACAATTTATAAGGGATTACATCCGTACGTGACCTATCCGGTGGTGATGGGACATGAGATTTCCGGCATCATTGACAGCGTGGGAAGCCAGGTCCCTAAAAGCAGAATCGGTCAGCGAGTAACAATCATACCACACATCGTATGTGGACGTTGTGATGCCTGCAAACATGGAATATATAATTTCTGCGAGGAATTAAAATGTACCGGAGCTGAAGCTGATGGCGCTCACTGTGATTATTTTTGTATTGATTCGTGTATGGCGATAGAGATACCCGAAAATATGTCGCTGGAAGATGCAGCTTTGGTTGAGCCTGCATGTGTTGCCTATCATGGGGCAAAACGAGGACAGCTTCAGCCGGATGACAATGTACTGGTTGTAGGTGCAGGTCCGATTGGTATTTTCTGTATGCAGAGTTGTATAGCGTTGGGTGCTAAGAAAGTTATAATTGCTGATATGGATGAAACCAGGTTGGCAATAGCTGAAAAGCTTGGTGCTACAGGAACAATCAATATCACAAAAGAGGATCTAAAAGATGGGTTAAAGCGGTTAGTGGGCAGCGAAAAACAGATAGATGTATTTTATGACTGTGTTGGCGAAAAAGGACAAGTATTAAACAATATTCTGGGAATAGACCGGCGCGGATCCAGGATTGTTGTAGTCGGTGTGCTGCAAAATGAATATATAATTCCGTTATTACCTGATTTTGTGCAGCATGAATTATCCCTGTTTGGAACAACGATGTACATTCCACAGGATTATAGAGATGTAATTGCTCTGATGGGAGAGGGGAAAATACGAACGGAAGGAATGATTTCACATCACTTTAGCCTTGAAGAAGTACCTTCTGTACTGGACATGATTGTTAATAAAAAGGAGAAGACTTTCAAGGTAATTATTGATGTAAATGAATAAGAACACTGTCTACAAGTCCTGAACGAATCTGGATAAAAATCTTTTATGTATATGAATCTGTCATATGATAGTGTATTAATGTCACACTTTCCGGAGGAAAAAAATGGAATTTGCTGAATTGAGTAGGATTGCGCTGGAAATGAGGAAGTTAATTCTAGAAATGGTTTATACAGCGGGAAGCGGACACCTGGGAGGTTCTCTGTCGGCGGTGGAGATAATGAGCTGCCTCTATTTTCATACGATGAATATTGATCCTGCTAATCCAACTATGCCTGAACGGGACAGATTTATACTTTCCAAGGGACATGCCACACCTGTATATTATTCGGCTTTAGCTATGAGAGGTTTTTTCCCTTCAAAAGATTTATTCAGCTTCCGACAGTTAGGCTCATATTTGCAGGGGCATCCCGATATGAAAAAAATACCCGGTGTGGATATGAGCAGCGGATCATTAGGTCAAGGTATATCGGTGGCAGTTGGAATGGCACTTGCAGCCAAACTGGACAGGAAGAATCACCGTATTTTCACCCTTGTGGGCGATGGTGAGCTGCAGGAGGGGCAGGTCTGGGAAGCATTAATGTTTGCGGCTCATAAAAAACTGAACAATCTTGTCGTTATTATCGACAACAACGGTGTTCAAAGTGATGGTCCGATAACTGATATTAATTCGCCATATCCGATTGATGATAAACTGCGTGCATTCAATTTTAATGTTAAGGTCATTGATGGTCACGATTTGGTTCAGATTGAAGAAGCACTTAGTAATGCCGGCAGAAATACTGACAAGCCGACGGCTATTATAGCAAAAACAGTTAAAGGTAAAGGCGTGTCTTTTATGGAGGGACAATCTGCATGGCACGGGAGAATTCCCAGCCAGGAAGAATACATGCAGGCAATGAGAGAACTGGAAAATGAGGGGGAAGCCAAGTGCTGAACAATAAGAGAATCGCTACCCGGGAAAGCTTTGGACATGCTTTGGCGGAACTGGGGGATGAGTTTCCTCGACTGATTGTATTAGATGCAGATTTGAGTGTCGGAACAAAAACGGCTATATTTAAGAAAAAATTTCCTGAGCGTCATATTAACTGTGGTATTGCAGAAGCCAATATGATTTGCATTGCAGCAGGTCTTGCTGCAGAAGGGTTTATACCGGTAGCCAGTTCCTTTGCCATGTTTGCGGCAGGTAGGGCATATGAACAAATCAGGAATTCAATAGGTTATCCACATCTTAATGTCAAAATATGTGCAACTCATGGAGGAGTTTCGGTAGGTGAGGATGGTGCAAGCCATCAGTGTATAGAAGATTTTGCCCTTATGCGTGCCATACCTGGTATGACTGTCATAAGCCCATCGGATGATATCGAGGCAAGGGCGGCAGTGCGGGCGGCAATTGAATATGAAGGCCCTGTCTATCTTCGCTTTGGCAGGATGCCGGTAGCTGTTATAAATGACTGGCCAGGTTACTGTTTTAATATAGGAAAAGGAATAGTAATGCAAGACGGAAACGATGTAAGCATTATTGCAACCGGCTTGTGCGTCGAGGAATCGTTACTTGCAGCAGAGATGCTAAAGAAGGATGGGATAAACGCACAGGTCATTAATATGCATACACTGAAACCCCTGGACTGGGAGTTGGTTCTTGCTGCAGCGGAAAAGACAGGAAGGATTGTAACTGTTGAAGACCATTCGGTAGTTGGAGGCCTGGGAAGCGCCGTATGCGATATGATTTGTGAGTACAGGCCCACACCTGTTATGAAGATTGGAATAAATGATGTCTATGGTGAATCGGGCGACGGGCATTCACTAATCAAAAAATACGGGCTTGATGCTGAGAGCATTTCAGAACGTATCAAACAGTGGCTTCACGCGCAGCAATAAGTTATCTTCACGCGCAGCAATAAGTTAAATCAATGCAAATATACGAAACATAAGGTTTTTGGAGGGTTTATTATATGAGAACAGTAAAATTCGGGGTAATTGGTTGCGGCTTGATGGGTAGAGAATTTGCCAGTGCAGCATTGAGATGGGCACATTTAACAGATGATATAGCAAAACCGGAAATCATCGGAATATGTGACGTGAACCCGAAATCATTCCACTGGTTTGATAAAGCTATCCCCGGAATTAAATACCATTTCACGGATTACAAGGATTTGCTGGCATGTAAGGAAATTGAGGCTGTATATTGTGCTGTACCGCATGTAATGCATCAGCAGGTGTATTGCGATATTATCAATGCCGGTAAGCACCTGATGGGAGAAAAACCATTTGGGATGGATCAGGCACAGAATGAGGCAATACTGGCTGCACTGGAGAAACACCCGGAAGTATTTTGCCGTTGTTCCAGCGAGTTTCCGTTCTTCCCTGCATGCCAAATGCTTATTGACTGGATACGTAATGAAAAATTTGGACGGATAATGGAAGTTAAGGCGGCGTTTAACCATGCCAGCGATCTGGATCCGAACAAGCCTATTAACTGGAAACGCCAAAACAGCATAAATGGAGAGTACGGGTGCCTGGGAGACCTGGGAATGCATACGTTGCATATTCCACTTCGAATGGGATGGATACCTAAGTCCGTATATTCCGTTCTGTCTAAAATTATAAACGAAAGACCGGATGGCCATGGAGGTATGGCCGTATGTGATACCTGGGATAATGCAATTCTTGTCTGCCGGGTTGAGAAGGATGGATATGAATTCCCCATGCTGTTGGAGACAAAGCGCATGGAACCAGGGGCAACTGATCAATGGTATTTAAAAGTAACAGGAACAAAGGCAGCGGCATACTTCACATCAGAGGATCCTAATGCGTTCCATTATTTGTTATGCGAAGGCCAAAACCAGGCATGGAATAGAGTGGTGATTGGATACAGGCCACAATTTAAAACAATTACGGGGAACATTTTTGAGTTTGGATTTACAGATGCAATTTTACAAATGTGGGCAGCATTTATGAGCGAACTGGAGGGAAAAAATGTTTCTTTTGGCTGCATAAACCCCGAAGAAACTCGAATGGCGCATGCTATACAGACGGCTGCTCTTCTTGCACATAATGAACAACGTGCGGTAGAAATACAATTATAAAATAATATAATAATATGAAGCACGCATGATGTTTGGAGGAAGAGAAATTTCATCTTGATAAGGGATATGACTTTATCTAATCGAGATATCCGGTAGGTAATATTTTAGTATCCTGCAAGGTAAAAAGCGAGATAAGAGTTGCATATCGCAAGCCGGAATATAGATTATAATTACTCTTATATGGATGCAGTCAATACCTGGAAATAAACAATAAAATTAAATGAATATTAAGGAGATTTATAAGTTGTAAAAAGGATCTAAATATAAGAAAAACAGGATTTGCCCCCTACTGTCCTAAAAGGCCCGTCCTCATTGCCGGACGGGCCAGACCTCACAAAACACAGGGTACCTGGAGGCACTTAACCCATTATGTAAAATTATTTCCAGTATTTATTCAGGCCAGGCATAAAACCTGACTGGAGATGGTATATCCGGTTCATATACACAGAAAATTTTTCAGACCCCTCGTTTCCGCACTTTTTTGTGCCAAAAAATGCAAAAGACAGGTCCAAAAAGACCCGTCAGATGTATTGATATCTCATGGTTTATCTAAAAGATCTGATTGACAGTTTCTATAGCAAGTGCATATTCTTTTTCATCCACAGGTTCTTGAAAGTCGTGGAACGCTACTTGATTGATTGTATTCCCGGTAAGATATTTGTACCAAACCAATGCTAAAATAAACCGGCCTACGCCAAGTTTTGCATGAAAACCATCCCTATGGACTGATGGTATACCGAGCTCTAATGCTTTTTTGAATGCATCTCCACTTGGAATAATTCCATCTGCATGGATATCCAATGCAGCTTTTTCATAGCAAGGCTTGATTTTTTCAAACATCTGCATATACGTTTCAAATCCATGAGCTTTAATCATATCACTATTAGTTTCATATGCCCATGTCTGATGGATCAGCAGTTTTGCTTTTGGACATAATTCCCGGACAAAGGCAGCTATCTCTTTCAGATAAGGTTCGTAGCTTTCTTCCTTGAAAGACAGATAACTTGCCTGCTGGAGTGTAATATAGTTCCAGCTTCTTGCCAGAAGGGCATCTTTGATACCAACAAGAAAACCGCTGCAAGTATGTCCGTTTACCTCCAGGGTATATTCTTTTTTATCACCTTTAATGTTTCTAAAATGTCTTTCAAGGGAACATCCGGCAATCACCAAATTGACTGCCTCAATTTGGCAGCCTTCACTTCTTGCAAGGTCGTGTAAATAGCACTGTGCATCCTGGCTAAAACTGTTTCCAATAGAAAGAATATGGATTGTATTCAATGATATCTCCTCCTAAAATAGTTTTAAGCTTTGGGAATTTTTTGTAAATTATCGTTCCTAACATTTTAAAGGGAGAATTTGATTTATATGTGAAATTATTTGTTTTCATATCCCTCAAAAACTTCGCGAAGCGTAACTGGAAAGAAAACTCTCATATAACTTATTCATAAAATCGCCCCGTGAGACAAGTTATTTGTATAAAAAAACCAGTCCAATAAATATATGCTACAATATTTTGCAAGCTTTCTCAACAGTAAACGAATTGTTATTTCTTATTCCTGGCGGCTGTTTTAGCGTCGCTTCCCTCTGGCTACGGCTTTTTTAATAGCTTCATGCTGCCTTTTGCCTATCCTGTAAAAGCTCAACACTACAATTGCTGCAATAATAATCAATGCAGGTACAGCGCCCAGAAGGGCTCTCATCGCAATAAGGGCTGACCGGGGTTGAGGCATGTCGGCTACATAACCTGACCATTCCAGTACCTGCCCGGTAATGAAAGCACCAAGGGAGGTTGACAACTGCCTTAAGAAAGATTCCACCCCAAAATATGCTCCCGCCCTTTTTTCACCGGTTTTCATCTCATCGTATTCTATGCAGTCCGGGATGATGGAGTAAGGTATTACGTGAGCAGCGGAAAGGCCAATGCCTGCAACTGCTGATAAAATGTAAATTGCTGCGGGCGTTCCTTGCGACAGAAAAGATATTATCAATAAGGGCAGGATGAATATTATCATGCCAACGAAATATGCTCCCTTTTTACCTGCCTGTTTTGCAAACCATACCCAGAAAGGCAAAAATACTGCAGCAACGATAAAAATTATGCCCAGTATTATTTCTGAATAGGCTTCCATGTCCAGCACATATTTCATGAAGAACAAAAGCACCATACTCACTATTTCTATAGCCAGCCATGTGAGCAGGCACATGGTGATTGCCAAAATAAAAGGCTTATTGGTCAGCGTCAGTTTTATGCTTTCAACGAAGGAAAAAGACTTTTCCCCCCTGACCGGATTATTTTCCCTGCATCCAAAGAACACAAACAGGGGAGAGAATATTATAACAAGCCCGAATACCGCTCCCATTACGGCATAGCCTTCTATTTGATCGGGGAAAAGGTCTACAATCATTTTTGGCACAACTGCTGCCACAAGGCCTGCCAGGATGGAAAAAACCATTCTCCAGGCTGCAATGCTGGTGCGTTCATCATAGTCATCCGTCAGCTCAGCGGAAAGGGAAGAATAGGGTACTGCCATTAAACTGTAAGAAGTGATGTGAAGTATGTAAACGGTAATTATAAGAAGCAGAGTGACCAGCATTGAAGTTTCAACCAGGAAAGGTACTGACCAAATCAGGAAGAAGCTTATGCCGAAAGGTATGGCAAAGTATAAGAAAAAGGGCCTTCTCCTGCCCCACTTTGTGTCCGTTTTGTCTGAGATGTTGCCGATTAACGGATCAATAAAGGCATCCCACAGCTTTGCAACTAATAGGGCACTGCCAACCCAACCGGGATTTATTTTGACAACATCGGAAAGATAAAAGAGAAGAAACACGCTGATAACTGTATATGATGTGCTAAAGCCGATATCGCCGGCTCCATAGGCAATCTTAACCTTCAAAGGCAGCCTGACGGACATAAAAACACCCCCTAAACTTATTATATATTAGGCAATGCAAGCATTCAACCAAGTTATTAACGCTGCAGTGTACCAAAAAGACGGCTGTTTCGAAGTTACTGGTTCAGGAACAGAGTTCACTTATGGATGAAAAGTCTTCACTATATCCATATTTGTTTTAAAATCAAATTTTTCTGCCGGCCTTTATTTGCAAATGCGGCTAACGCGCTTTGAAAATCATTTTGAAACCGAGTCAACAAAGAATTCAATTGCTTTCTCCTTTTCTTTTTAGGATTTTTTTTGATTTCTTTTTTACCGTGAAACGTACAAAAAAGCGCATAGGATTAAATATCTTTCCTTCATTTTTCACATATCATAAGCCTCATGTTATTTTTTTTGTTGTTTTAAAAAAAATTCTTTTCCTGAAAATAACTGTTTCATTATTAATCTATATAATTCAAGGCCTGATTTATTCAGGTAATTATTGATATTTTAAGTAAGTTATTATATTTTCTTGCCGAATAAAAACTTTTCTCGAAAATTTCATGTTGGTCGTTACCCATTGTAAAAAATTCAATTATTAACCTGGAGTTGGAGAGGAGAGTTATAGCTTAGGGTAAAGTTGTACTTAAAGCGAAGTTATAACTTATAATGATGCTGAATGGATTGACAAAATACTTATATATTTTTCACTACAGCATACCCGGTTATAATGATATAATTATATCCGGGTTTTTTTTGCGTGCCTGGCATGAGTGCAATTTAACGGGTGAGAGACCCGTCCACGCCCTGGTAGGAGGAAGTGTATAGCTTAGGCAAGGATATCCACAGTGAGGTGGAATCTGAAGAAAATCGGCGGCAAACCTCCGGCCTGACGAAAAGTAACTATATATAAGCAGTGCAAGGCCGATAAGGTTGCCTAACAAACTGAAGTCAAATAACTGCCTGGAAGCAAGTGCTGTGGATACCGCAAATGAACAGATTGACGTATATGAACAGATTAGCTGCTCCTATCCGGGCAACGATGGTGTTAAGGTATTACAATGAGAGCAATCGAAGGGTGAATTGACAAGGAGGGAAGATCATGAATTCAAAAGAGAGATTTTATTCAACAATCGAATACAGAGGTTATGACAGGCCTCCGACAAGGCATTATGGTACACCGGAAATTGACAAAGAGCTAATGGATTTTTTTGGCGTTTCATCTTATGAAGAACTTCAGTTGAAAGTGGGTGATGACTTCCGCACTGTCGAGCCGAAGTACATAGGCCCGGAGCTGAAAACCTTTGAAGATGGAAGCTGGGAAGGATTATGGGGAGAGAGGTATCTCGATTATAATTTTGGCAAAGGTACATACCCGGAGGCTGTTTATTTGCCTTTTAAAGATGTTACGGACGTTGAGCAGTTAAAAGAATTCAGATTTCCTTCACCGGATTGGTTTGATTATTCTCAGATAAAAAATGAATGCCTGAAAAATTCCCAATATGTCGTATGTACCGGTAATGCCGCAGTACCTGATTTTATTAACGGTATAGCACGGTGCAGGGGTGTAGAGCAAGTGCTTATGGATATAGCGCTGGAGGATCCGGTTTATCTTGCACTTGTTGAAGCCCGGTTCAACTTTTATTATGAAATGTACAGGAGGGGTCTTGAAGCAGGCGAGGGGCTTATAGATGTAGTGTGTTTTGGAGAGGACCTTGGAAACCAGAACGGTCTTTTGATCAGCCCATCTTCCTTTGAAAAGCTATTTGCACCCAAATTGGAAAGCTTGTTTGCTCTTGCACATAAATACGGAGCAAAGACAATGATGCACTGTTGTGGAAGCTGCAGGCAGCTGATTCCAAGGCTTATAGAGCTGGGACTTGATATTCTTGAAGTTGTCCAGGTGGATGCGGCTATGATGGATATCAGGGAGCTTCATAGGGATTTCTATGGGAAAATAGCTTTTTGTGGAAGTATCAGTGTCCAGAGTACGCTGCCTTATGGAACTCCGGAAGAAGTAAGAAAAGAAGTAGAACTCAGAAAGGAACTATTTAAAGAAGGCGGAATGATTATTGCGGCTACTCACAATATACAGGTGGGAACTCCAATAGAAAACATAATAGAAATGTACAAGGCGATAGGAAGCCTGAATTTATAATGCCTGGAATAAGTGGGCTGAAGGGAGTTGTTTTTAAGCGGACACAGAAAAAATGGGATACCCGGAGGCAGTTAAAAGAGTATTTGGGAAAGTGTAAAACTTTTAAGAATACATGTTTGAAAAATATAGCATGAAAAAACGAAAAATGCAGGAATAAAAGTGAGGAACAATTATGAACAACAGAGAAAGGTTAAAGGCTATTCTAAATTATGAAAACTATGACAGAATGCCTGTGGTACATTTTGGATTCTGGAAAGAAACCTTGGAAAAATGGTGTAATGAAGGCCATCTGAAACCAGAGGAAATTGTTCACGTATATGACGGAAGCCCCAATGAGAGATTAATAGCAAAGAAGCTTGGATTTGATTTTAATTACTATACAACTTTTCAGGATAACTCCGGGTTTTCATCCCTGTTTCCGGCATTTGAGCCGGTTGTTCTTGAGGAATACCCTGATGGCAGCT
>JAMOAC010000109.1 GCA_023621975.1 Bacillota bacterium
TGATAAATTTCATGCTGCCTTCGAGTGAGTATGCTCCCATGGAGGCAGGTATCAGTACGGATTCTCCGCATTTAACCTGGATGCTTCCCGATTCATAATTAATTTTCCCTTCGCCGTCAACGAATACATAAATATGGAATTTGCTTCCGTCGGCATTTTCCTCTACTTCCTCCTGTATGCTGTAAAGTTCTATAGCGTAGTACTTGTTTGCTACTGCATACTTTTTGGTGGAATGGCGCCCAATCTTTATATCAAGCCCTTTTGACTTCTCTATCCGCGAGGACAGGTCAAAATCTATTACGTCAAGAGCCTTTTTAATATGGAGGGGCCTCTTGTTGCCGTTTTTATCAACCCTGTTGAAATCATAGACCCTGTAAGTGGAATTTGAATTCTGCTGTATTTCGGCCAGCATGATACCTTCACCGATGGCATGTATAAGGCCGGCAGGCACATTAAGTACATCGCCCGGGAATACTTCCACGTATCTCAGGTATTCCTCCACCCGGTTTTCCGATATTGCTTTTGCAAAAACATCCTTTGTAGTACCGGGCTTGACGCCATATACCAGCTTTGAGCCGGGATTGGCATGCATTATATACCACGTTTCGTTTTTGCCGTATTCGTTTTCGTGCAACAGGGCGTAGCTGTCATCAGGGTGAACCTGAATGGACAGTTTGTCATTTGCGTCAATAAATTTTATAAGAAGGGGGAATGTGGCTACATCCCTGTCAGAAAGGCTGTTTCCGACAAGCTGCCTGCCAAACTTTTGTATTAACTCGGGGAGGGGCGTGCCTGCAAATTCACCGTTGGATACAACACTTACCCCGTCAGGATGGCATGATATTTCCCAGCTCTCGGCAAAAATGCCTTCCGGAAGTTTCCTGCCGAATTTTTCAAAATTTCTTCCGCCCCATATGTAATTCTTGTAAACAGGTTCAAACTTTAATGGATAGAACATAGCTCATTACCTCTTGTTTGTTTTATTTTGTTTTTTATATTTTTGTTTTTTTATTTTTATCATATTTAGTTAACCTTATTATATTTTAATATTTCGCCAATTTTGCTATACTCCATTGGCTTAACTCCAAAATGAGTTTAATTATTATGTTAATCAAAGTTAATTAAAGTTCAATTATTATTTTAATCATAATAAAAGTAAAATCATTATTTTAATCAACGTATTATGCAAGCCTGAATTTTAATTTATTTTATATCCCTGAAATCACAAATAAAATTATAATTTATATGCAAAATAGTTAAAATATAATTATATTTTAAAATGCAACAGTTAAAATATTATCATAAAAATCAAAAATTGCTAAATTGGAATAAAAATTTATTTTGCCACAAGCACATTTTAGTATACAATAACTATGGCAGCAAGGCAAGAGAATTAAAGATGCGATACCCCTTGTGCAATTTCAACATGTGTGATAAAATTACTAAATCAAGAAGGAGTAAATTTAATAATTGTATCGCTCCTTGCTCTGTGCAATGTTGCAGGGCCGTTCAGTCCGGGAGGAGGTGAAGTAAGGTGGCAAAGAGGAATAAATACGAAGCTCTTTTCGTTATTAATCCTGATCTCGATGAGGAAAACACGAAAGCTGTTGTAGAAAAGTTTAAGAATTTAATTGAAACATCTGCAGAGCTTGAGAATATCGACGAATGGGGCAAGAGAAAACTTGCTTACAAAGTCAAGGATAAGACTGAAGGTTATTATGTTCTCGCTAACTTCAGTGCTGACTCTGATTTTCCACGTGAGCTTGAGAGAATATTCAAGATTACTGATGAGATAATTAGGTATTTGATTATTAAAAAGGACTAAGGTGATTTTATGAATAAGGCGATTTTAATGGGCAGGCTTACGCGAGACCCCGAGGTGAGATATACAACTACCAATAATATACCTGTTTGTAGCTTTACTCTTGCTGTGGACAGGCGTTTTTCCAAGCCTGGTGAAGAAAGACAGGCGGACTTTATACCTATTGTTGCATGGAACAAGCTGGCTGAATTCTGCGGAAGGTATTTCCAAAAAGGCCAGCAGGTAGCTATTGTAGGCAGAATACAGACGAGGACATGGGACGACAGCGAAGGCAAGAGGCACTATGTAACTGAGGTCATTGCTGATGAAGCGTATTTTGCAGACAGCAAGAGAAGCGAAAGTGGGTCTTCGAAATCCTTCGACAGCACGGTTGATGAAGAGGTTGATGGTTTCTATCCTATAGATGAGGATGATGAGTTGCCGTTCTGATTGACCCATTATATTGCCTGAGTTGTGAAAGCGAGTTTAAAGAGGAAGGAGGCGTTTTTAGGTCCATGTCAAATAATGCGAAAAAGGAAAAAAGCAGCACTGAAAAGGTTGAGAACAAGGTCAACCCCAGAGTAAGAAGGGCAAGGAAGAAAGTATGTGCCTTTTGTGTTGACAAGGTTGCTGAAATAGATTATAAGGATATAGCAAGGCTTAGAAAATATATTACTGAAAGAGGAAAGATCCTTCCAAGAAGGATTTCCGGTAACTGCGCAAAGCATCAGAGACAGCTCACGGTTTCCATCAAGAGGGCAAGGCACATTGCGTTGCTGCCTTATACGGCTGAATAAGCGATGTCTTTGCCGGCTGGCTATCTGATTTGATTAAAATAGACGCTTAACCCTGCTTATGGAATGATTAGGCAGGGTTTTGCTGTCCATATTATAAAACTTTTCATATAATAAATTATAAAACATTTATGCTTTATGAGAGGTGCAGATGGTTAAAATAGGTTATTTGGGACCCAAAGGGACTTTTTCTCAGGAAGCTCTTGAAGAGTATGCGGGAAGTAAAGTTCATGCGGCTCTCGATTTCGGCACCATATCTGATATGCTTTATGCCGTTGAGGCCGGAAAGATCGATGAGGCTGTTGTACCCATTGAAAATTCCATTGAGGGTGCCGTAAATGCGACACTGGATATGCTTGCCTTTGATGTTGACCTGAAAATAAAGGCTGAGTTGTTGATACCGGTAAATCAGCATTTATTGGTAAAAAGAGGCACCAAAATAGAAGATATAAAATGCATAATTTCTCATCCCCAGCCTTTTGGCCAGTGCAGAAATTTCATTGAAAAACATTTTCCAAATGCAGTTATAAAGTATTCATACAGTACGGCTGAAGCTGCAAATGAGGTGGCGGAGGGAAACGGGGAGTGCGCTGCCATTGCTTCCATTTCAGCTGCAAAGGTCTACGGGCTTGATGTGGCTGCAAGTAATATACAGGATACCAGCAACAACAGCACGAGGTTCGTGGTTTTGTCGAAAGAAAGCGGCAAAAGAAGCGGATATGACAAGACGTCACTTGTCTTCTCAACGGAAGACAAACCAGGAAGCCTTTACAGGATATTGGATATATTCAACCTTTGGGACATAAACATGACCAGAATCGAATCGAGGCCGGCGAAAAGCCGTCTTGGCAATTACATATTTTTTGTGGACATTGAAGGCCATATTGAAGACGTGGATGTAAGAGACGCTGTTACAATGGTAAAAAGAAAAACGTCCTTTTATAAGTTTCTGGGTTCTTACCCCAGGTACAGGAAAAAGGACTGGGAAATATAAAGGGCATGGTAGGCGGACAATAAAGAAATGAAGTTAAGGAAAGCCGGAAATTAGGTCGGGTGAGAAACAGCGGGAAATTCAACAATTAAGCGGTTATGTGGTA
>JAMOAC010000314.1 GCA_023621975.1 Bacillota bacterium
CCGGACAGTCTGTTCAGGTTTTGAAAATCATGTGCTGATTTCCCGAAAATACGTTACTTACCGGTCAGTCATTTTATCTTAGATGTTTTAACGGGGGTTAGCAATTTTGACGCATTGAAAAAAGCTGAAATTCTTATAGAAGCGCTTCCGTATATACAAAAGCTGGATGGAAAAACCATTGTAATAAAATACGGCGGAAATGCAATGATAAATGATGAATTAAAGCACTCTGTCATGGAGGATATTACGCTGCTGAAATATGTCGGCATGAATCCCGTTATCGTTCACGGCGGAGGGCCTGAAATAAACAAAATGCTTGAAAAGTTTGATATCAGGAGCGAGTTTGTAAACGGCCTGAGAGTGACGGATGAAGTTACCATGGAACTGGCGCAGATGGTTCTTGTCGGAAAAACAAACAAAGAAATAGTATCAATGCTTAACCAAAAAGGCGGCAAAGCCATCGGCCTTTGCGGTATAGACGGAAAGCTTATTGAATGTGAGAAATACAGGGCTATTGTCAATGATGAAGAAGTGGACCTTGGTTATGTAGGCAAAATTGTAAATATTAACTCAAGGTTAATTGACATAATCGCCCATGACGAGTATATACCCGTTGTGGCTCCGGTGGGTATCGGAAGCGACGGCAAGAGCTACAATATAAATGCAGATACCGTGGCCGCTGAAATCGCCATAGCGCTGAAGGCAGAAAAGCTTATACTTATTACCGACGTGGAAGGCGTAAGGGCATCCAACGATAGCCGGGAAATCCTTCCCGCCCTCACTGCAAAGCAGGTGTACGAGCTGATAGACAAAAAAGTAATCAACGGGGGAATGATTCCCAAAGTTTTGGGCTGCCTCAAGGCGGTAGAAAACGGTGTAGGCCGCAGCCACATCATTGACGGTCGAATACCCCACTGTATACTCCTGGAGATATTTACAAACAAGGGCATAGGCACGATGATAATGAAGGAAAAGATACTGTACCACAGCAGTGAAAAATTTGATTAACAAAAACCATTCCGGGGAGTCATTGCTATCCAGGCAACATGTCATCCTTGTACTCCCCGATGGTTTTGCCTGTATGCTTTTTGAAAACCTTGCAAAAATAAGTGGGATTGTTGTATCCAACCCGCTCTGAGAGTTCCTTTATGCTGAAATCATCTTCGTTTAGCAGTTTGATTGACTGGTTTATTCTCACCTCAGTGAGGTATTGTACGAAACTTTTGCCAAAATGCTGTTTAAAAAGGCGGCAGAAATAATATGAACTGATTCCGATACTTTCAGCCACTTCTTCAAGAGATATGTCCCGCATGAAATTCTCATGTATATACTCTACGCCCTTCCTGACATAACTGTTGATTTTATTGCTTCTTTCCAGGCTTATTTCGTCAATAATGCCCTTAATAATTGCCTCGGTCCACAATTTTATTTCCTGCATGCTTTGTAATTTTATTATTTCCTTAAAGAACTTCTGAATACTGAAACTTTCCTTGTAGTCAATAATATTTCCCTCTGTTAACGATTTGTACAGTACGGCTATAAATGCAAGAACAAACTCTTTTACATTGCAGACGTCAAGCCTGGGATTTAATTCAGAAAACACTTTATCAGTCAAAATTTTACTCTGCTGGTAATCACAACTACTTATAGCTTTTAGAAGTTCGCTCTCATATGTGAAAAAAGGATTCTCATAACTTTTTTCTGAAAACAGGTCTTCAAAATGTCTGACGCTGCCTATTATAGTCCTGTCTGAAAGTGCATTAATGCTTTCCCTGTAGGATTTTACAAGCTGATCTATGCTGTTGCACAGCTGCCCTATGCCTATTTGCAGCTTTATCCCGAATTTTATTTCCACTTTGCTGTTAATCAGTTTAGCCAGATCAATAGACCATGTCCTGAACTCATAATGGGTAAGTTTCTGATCTACGGGTATAAACACCGATATTTTATTATTTATAATAGAGCTGATAACACAGTTGCAAATATTTTTTGTTTCAGCCCTGATAAAATTCAGCATTTCCTTTTTAAGAGAGTTAATTTCCACATCACCGCTTATAATAGACGCCAGGGCATCTTGCGGAATATTTATTGTCATAATATAGCCTGAGTTGAATTCAATCCCTAAAATGTTCAGATACATCATCAGGTTGTCTTTATCTATATCACCAAGCATAATGGAAGACATGAAGTCTGTTTCAATAATTGGCATGAGATCGTTTATAATTTTCTTAAGCCTGACATGCTCACTTTCCCTTTTGCGTTCTTCCGATATGTTGTCTATAACTTTTTTTATGACAGAAATAATCTTATCCCTTTTTACAGGCTTCAGCAAATATTCATCCGCTTCCAGCGCCAGTGCCTGCTGGGCATACTCAAATTCACTGTAAGCAGTATGGATGATTATTTTTGTTTTGACATTATTTTGCTTAATTATCTTTATAGCTTCAAGCCCGTTTATCCCCGGCATGTTTATATCCACAATGGCAATATCCGGCGTCAGCTTCATAATTTTGTCAACCAGCTCAACACCGTTTACCGCCTCATCAATTACATTAATCTCAGGGAAATTTTTATTTATCAACAGTCTGAATGCTGCCCTTTCAATTTCTTCATCGTCTGCTATAACCAGGCTATACATGTTCACCATCCCTTTCAGTCCTGAACGGAATGTTTAAATTAATTTCAGTACCTTTTCCCGGAACGCTGGACAAATTAATCAATATATCATTGTTATAGAACAGCCTCAATCTTGCAACTACATTTGCAAGCCCAATACTGCCTGAGCCTGTATCTTCCGTTTCTTTATCCAGCATTTTCTTAATATCCCTGATTTTGGACTCTTCTATACCAACTCCGTTATCATAAATCCGAATAATTACTCTTTCTCCTTCTTTCAGCACTTCTACGCCCACCAAACCGTTAGCCGTATACGTCTGAACCCCGTGTATGATTGAATTTTCCAGCAGAGGCTGTATTATAAGGCAAGGTATTAAACCTTCTGCCGCTTCCGGGTCTTCCTTTATCTCAAACTGTATCCTTTCTCCAAACCTTTTTTTCTGAATGTAAATGTAATCTTTCAGATTTTCCAGCTCATCTCCGATTGTTACGACTTTATCGAATTTGTCCAGGTTGTAGCGCAGAAGGTCAGTCATGGCCTCAAGGATTGATACGGTTTGCGTGGCACCCTCGATATATGCCATCTGAGATATAATATTCAGAGAGTTAAACAAAAAATGAGGATTGATTCTTGCCTGTAATGATTTAAGCTCTGTCTCCTTCAGGAGGTTTTTTATCCTGAGATTTTCCATTTCTTCGTCTTTGAGCTTCTTTTCAATCTCTGCCTTGCTTTTTATTTCGGAAATCTGGTGGTTAATCCTTTTTACCATGTTATTGAATACCTGTGTAAGTATTCCGATTTCGTCATCTGACGAAACAGGTATCTCGTCAATGTCCAGTTCGCCCTTTGATACTTTGACAGCTGCCTTGGTAAGCCTGTTAATAGGCCTTGTCATGGTTACGGAAACAAACTGCACAAATATAATGCATAAAATGCCTGCCACTGCAATGATAATACTGTTCAATGCATACTGCCTGTTTTTATTATCAATAATCTTTATCTTAAGCTGTTGTGTATCTTCAATTATAAGCGAAAACACCTTTTTAAAATTATTGTTAATTAGCTTATATA
>JAMOAC010000278.1 GCA_023621975.1 Bacillota bacterium
AGTCGTCTAGCGGCTAACCCTTTTTTTTACTGCTTATTCCGTATTAAATTAGCTGATTTGGCACAATCTAAATGATATAAACTTCACAGATACGGGAGATGATTTGTTTAATGTACTTTGATTTGAGGGTCATTACATTGGCAGGGTTTATAATTATTATTTTTTTGCTTCTTTCAGTTAAAATGCTCACGAGAAGAAAGCGTCCCATGGTCAGAACGATTGACGCTTCCTTAACCTGTGAGGAGCTGGAAGAACATGCAAAGAAACTTGCCATAGATCATGTTGTTGCAAGGAAAACAATATTGCCCAAAAAAGGCATATTGTCTGACTGGCCTATACCCAGAATGAACGACAATTTTTCCTTCATTGCCTCTGTTTACAAGGAACTCAGCGACGAAGTAAACGGGAAAAGGGCCGTTCCTCCTGCAGCAGAATGGCTTCTTGATAATTTTTACATAATAGAAGAACAGGTTAAAAGCATCAGGCAGGATTTCAAAAAAGAAGACTATCTCCGCCTTCCTGTCCTGAAGTGCGGTCCAATGAAGTCTCTCGCAAGAATTTATGTAATTGCTACAGAACTGGTAGCTCACACGGAAGGACAGATAGACGAGAGAATAATTACTGATTTTCTCAAGGCATACCAGTCCAACAGCATTCTCCTGGACAGGGAATTGTGGGCAATGCCAGTTATGATAAGGTTAGCCCTTATAGACAATATAAGAAACATATGTGAAAAAATTCGTGATACCCATATTAAATGGCGTAAAGCCGATGAGATTGCGGACAGTATTCTTAAATCCGAATCTCCCGATGAAAACTATTTCAAAAAAATATTAAGGGAAAACCTTTTGTTCGGCCATGACATCAGCCTGTCATTTGTCGAGCATTTATCATACAGGATAAGGCGGGGCGGGCGGCAATTTTCGCCTTTATTGCGGCATATAGATGCAGCTCTGGCAAGGCATGGCACCTCGCTTGATGCAGTAACACAGCGGGAACACAATACTCAGGCCGCATATGCGGTGCTGATAGGCAACTGCATAGTAAGCCTCAAGTTCATATCAACCATGGACTGGGTTGAGGTCTTTGAAGCGTCAAGCCAGGTAAGCAGAATACTGTCACAGGACCCTGACGGTACTTACAAACTTATGGACCTTCCGTCCCGTGACTATTACAGGAAAAAAATAGAACAACTGGCATCCGAATACAAAATATCGGAAATCCATATAGCACAGCGAGCAGTCGAGCTTGCTGCCGAAGCAATGTCCCGTTACAGAAACCGGGATCCCGAAAACCCGGATGAACTGGATGTAAAATGCCATGTTGGGTATTACATTGCAGGCAACGGTGTTCCAGAACTTATAAAAAGCCTTGGACACAGTGCAAAAAAAATGGAGGGCAAAGCCCAAAGGAAAAAAACCCTTTCAGCCGTACTGTATTTCCTCTCAATTGGGCTGCTGACTTTTGTTATTGCCATTTGCCTTGCGTTTTTCGCTTACATAAGCGCCCGTGCGTACAACACGGCACTTGCGCTGCTTGCAGGAATCTTTTCGCTGCTGCCTGCATCCGAAATAGCCATTTTTGTAGTAAACAGGACTGTATGCAAGCTTGTAAAACCCTACACTTTCCCCCGGCTGGAGCTTAAGGACGGCATACCGAAAAAATACAGCACCATGATTGTTATCCCTGCTTTGCTGCCGGATGAAAAAAGGGTAAAAGAACTTATTCAGAACCTCGAAACCCATTACCATGCCAACAGGGAAGATAACCTGTATTTTGCCCTTGCAGGCGATTTCAAGGATTCAAACGAGGAAAAAATGCCCGGGGATGATGCCATCATACAGGCAGCTTTGGAAGGTATCAGGGAACTTAATAACAAGTACAGCAGGAACGGCGTGGATATCTTCTATTACTTTCACAGGCACAGGCAATACAATCCCGCTCAAAACAAATGGATGGGATGGGAGAGAAAAAGAGGTGCCCTTATAGAACTGAATGACCTGCTCCTTGGCTCGATGGACACAAGCTACTCTATAATATCAGGAAGCCTGCCTCCTGATGTTGAAATAAAATATGTAATAACATTGGATGCCGATACAATGATGCCCATAGGATCGGCCAAAAAATTGATAGGTACGCTGGCTCATCCTTTGAACAGGCCTGTTGTTAACCCTCATAAAAATATCGTTGTAGAGGGTTACGGGTTGATCCAGCCCCGCATCATTTTTGACATTGAAAGCTCAAACAAAACCCTTTTCTCCCGCATATATACGGGCCAGGAAGGATTTGACCCCTATGCAGGAGCCGTTTCGGACATATACCAGGACCTCTTCGGTGAGGGAATATTTACTGGCAAAGGCATATACCACCTGGAAGTATTCCAGAATATACTGAAAGAAACAATACCGGATAATGCCGTATTGAGCCATGACCTCATTGAAGGATGCTTTATCCGCGCAGGCCTTGCAACGGATATAGAGCTTGTGGACTCATACCCGAAAAATTACGACTCCTTCTGCGCAAGGCTTCACCGCTGGGTGAGAGGAGACTGGCAGCTCATTCCCTGGCTTGGGAAAAATGTACGCGATAAAAGCGGCAACTGGATTAAGAACCCAATATCCGCAATTTCAAAGTGGAAAATACTTGACAACATGAGAAGAAGCCTTATTGCACCGGCATTATTCCTTCAGTTGGCACTTGGCCTTACCATACTTCCTGGAATACTGCCGTGGGTTTTGTTCCCCCTTGTCGTACTGGGACTGCCGTTCATAGGCTCGGTTATCGGCTATCTTATGTCCAAACCCTTTACACCGTACAGGATAAAGCAGTATCAGCCAGTAATATCCGGGATCAAAGCGGCATTCCTTCAGGCGCTGCTGTCCTTCATCTTTCTGCCGCACCAGGCGTACCTGATGGTGCATGCCGTTACTATAACTTTAATCAGGGTCCTCTTTTCAAAGAGGGATATGCTTGAGTGGGTTACGGCCGCAGATGTGGAAAAAAGGCAAAAGAATTCCCTTGAGAGCTATTATGCCAAAATGAAGTCCTCACCCATACTGGCTGCCGTGCTTTTGCTCCTCATCCTGCTATTCAGGCCTGAAGCTTCAGGTATAGGTGTTTTTCTTGTCCTGCTGTGGTCTGCAGGGCCATATATAGCATATAGTTCGGGCAAAGTAACTGCTGAAGACAATATTCAGCTTCCCCAGGAGGATATGTTGGAGCTTCGCAGAATATCGAGGAAAACATGGAGATATTTTGAGGAGTTTATGAACCATAAGAACAACTTCCTCCCTCCGGATAATTACCAGGAGGAGCCGCCAAACGGGATTGCCCATCGTACTTCTCCGACCAATATAGGCCTTGGGTTTTTGTCTGTCCTTTCGGCAAGGGATTTTGGGTATATATGCACAACTGAAATGGTTGACCTGGCGTCAAACACAATTTCAACGATAGAGAAAATGGAGAAATGGAACGGGCATCTCTATAACTGGTACGACACCCATACCCTCAGGCCTCTCAGGCCAAGGTATGTATCCACCGTGGACAGCGGAAATCTTGTATGCTACCTGATTACCTTCATGCAGGGTCTGAAGGAATATATGGAGAAGCCCCTGTTCGACGAAAAATATATTGCAGGCCTGAAGGATACCATAAGACTTATAGGTGAAGACGAAGAGAATACCTTTGTCAGCCAGCATTTGAAACTTCTTGAAATGAACGGGGATGAACCGGTGCTTTTATGGTGGAGCAAATGCCTTGACGAACTGTCAAAAAGGCTTATTGAAGATTATCCTAAAAAGTCTGCCTGGAAATCCAAAAGCCTGCATGCCATCAGCATGCTGAAAAGGGAGCTTTCAGAATTTGCTCCCTGGCTGGAAAAAACAGGTGATTTGTCTCATACGCTGAAAGATACCGATTTATCAGCTTTGTATTCAGTTGCAGCCCGGAATCCGCGCCTTATCGACCTGCCGGATATATACAGGGAATTGCTGGACAGTACGGAAAATGTGCCTGAATTGAGAAAGGTACTCGAAAAATCCATTGACAACGTTCAAAAATTTATTGAACGGTGCAGAAACCTGATTGACAGGATAAGGCAGATTTTGGATGCAACAAGTTTTAAGCCCCTGTATGTGGAGAAAAAGCATTTATTCTCAATTGGCTACAACATTGAAGAAAACAGGTTGACCAATTCATATTATGACCTGCTGGCATCGGAAGCAAGACAGACAAGCTATATTGCCATTGCCAGGGGCGAAGTTCCGCCCACGCACTGGTTTAAACTGGGAAGGGCCATCACGGTCGTCGACAATTATAAAGGGCTTATATCCTGGACGGGTACAATGTTTGAATACCTCATGCCCCTGATTATCATGAGAAGCTTCAAAAATACACTGCTGGATGAAAGCTATTCTTTTGCAGTCAGAAGCCAGAAAAAGTACGGCAGGCAGAGACGGATACCCTGGGGCGCATCCGAATCCGGTTTTTACTCCATGGATATAAACCTGGATTACCAGTACAAGGCAATAGGCGTGCCTTGGCTCGGCCTGAAAAGAGGGCTTATTGAGGACATTGTTGCGGCCCCTTATGCCACCTTCCTTGCCCTGCACGTTGATCCCGCAGGTGCCATGGAAAATATAAAAAGGCTGAAAGCAGAAGGGCTTGACGGAGCATACGGGTACTACGAAGCGGTGGATTATACGCCTGAAAGGGTGCCTTTCGGCGAAAAGCGTGCAATAGTAAGGAGTTTCATGGCACATCACCAGGGAATGAGCCTTTTGTCATTAAACAACTACATCAATGACAATATAATGCAGAAACGTTTCCACTCGGATCCTGCCGTAAAGGCGGCGGAACTTCTTCTGCAGGAAAAAGTGCCGACCAACCTTGTGCTCACAAAAGAAACGAAGGAAAAAGTCGTGCCGTTTAAGGCAGTTGCATATAAAGGGAAAGGATACGTCAGGAGATTCAGGTATCCCGACCTGGTACTCCCGAGAGTACACATGCTGTCAAACGGCTTTTACACCGTAATGATTACCGACAGGGGTACGGGATACAGCAAAAGCCGGGATATATCTGTGACAAGGTGGAGAGAAGATGTATCCATGGACTACTACGGAATATTTTTCTACCTCAGGGATGTTGACAGCGGCAGGATTTGGTCAGCCACACATGCGCCCCTTGATGTCGCTCCCGATAAGTTTGAAGGGTATTTTACGGCTGACAAGGCAAGATTCAAAAGGATAGACGGTGATATTGAAACAAGTATTGAGATAACCGTGGATCCCGGCGACAATGTGGAAATCCGTCGCTTATTGCTGAAGAACAACAGCAATTGCGACAAAACAATTGAAGTAACAAGCTATTATGAGCCCGTGCTTTCTCATCAGGCAGCCGATGTTGCCCATCCGGTATTTAACAAGTTATTCATTAGAACCGAATACCTGGAGGAATACAAGAGCCTGGTTGCAGTCAGGAGGCCCAGGTTTGCATCCGAAAAAGAGATATGGGCATTTAACACGCCTGTAATTGAGGGCGGTGAAATCATTGGAGATATGGAATACGAAACCGACAGGATGCAGTTTATAGGGCGCGGAAATACGGTTTCAAACCCGGGTGTGATAATCAACAATAAACCTCTTTCCAACACCGTCGGTCCGGTACTTGACCCCATAATGAGCACGAGATTCCGCATTAGAATCAAGTCCGGGCACAGCATAAGGTTGTCATACATCATAGGCACAGCCGACAGCCGTGAACTGATGATTGACGCAATAGAAAAATATTCCGCCCCTGAGTCAGTTGAAAATGCGTTCAGGTTAGCCCTGACCCGCAGCCAGGTGGAAGCCAAGTATCTCAACATAAATGCGGCTGAAGCGGATGCCTTCCAGGATATGTTATCGCATATCCACTTTATAAGCCCTTTGAGAAAGCAAAAGAGCGAATTCATTTCAAAAAATACCAAAGGGCAATCGGCTCTCTGGACTTACGGTATTTCAGGTGACCTGCCGATTGTGCTTGTAGTGGTGAAGAGTACGGACGAGACAGATATAGTGTACGAGGTTCTTAAAGCCCATGAATTCTGGCTTGTAAAAGGGCTGAAGGTGGACCTGGTTATCCTGAATGAAGAAGAAAACAGCTACAACCATCCGCTGTTTTCACTGCTAAAGGACGCCGTTGCCTCAAGCCATGCCCACAATCTTATAAATAAACCAGGTGGCGTATACATCTTAAACAGAAACAACGTGGCAGATGAAGACCTGCCGCTGTTTTACTCCGTAGCAAGAATAATTCTCAGGGGTGACGGTGGTTCACTTGCAGAACAGATAAAAACAACATACCGTAAGCAGGCCGTTGAAGCCAAACAATCGGCAGTGGCTGACAAATCCGCCGGACAAGAGGCACATATGCCTGAATATTCAGATCGCATCCTCGACAAAAGGAAGCTTAAATTTTTCAATGAATTAGGCGGATTCAGCCCTGACGGCAGCGAATATATAATACGGCTGGAAAAAGGGCAGAATACTCCCGCTCCGTGGGTAAACATAATTTCCAATCCAAATTTCGGTACCATCGTTTCGGAGGCAGGGTCCGTTTATACTTGGTGTGAGAACAGCCGTGAAAACAAGCTGACTCCATGGTCAAACGACCCTGTCAGCAATCCTCCGGGCGAAGTGCTTTACCTGACTGACTGGAAAGCGGGCAGGACATGGACAATAACCCCTCTTCCGGTCAGAGACGAAGGAACCTACGTTATAACTCACGGCTTCGGATATTCTGTATACAAGCATGTAAGCAACGGCATGGAACAAACTTTGATACAGTTTGTACCTATAGATGACAATGTCAAAATAAGTTTGGTAAAGTTGAAAAATTTGACAAATGAAAGCATGAATATCGTTCTGACATATTATATAAGGCCAGTGCTGGGTGTCAGTGACCAGAATACCGCCATGCATATTAAGACAAGCATTGGCGAAGGTAACGTTCTGCTTATTGAAAACCCGTACAATGACGAGTTCCCGGGAAGGATTGCATTTTTGGAAACATCCGAAAAAGAGCGCTGGGTAACCGGTGACAGAAAGGATTTTATAGGATCCGGAAGCATTTCATCACCGGAAGGCCTGCGGCAAAAAAGGCTGCCGGGTTCTGTCGGCATAGGTTATGATCCGTGTGCTGCAATACAGACGGAAGTTGTCCTAAAGCCCGATGAGGAAAAAGAAGTTGTATTCCTTCTTGGAATGGGCAAAAATTCCAATGAAGTTTACTCGCTGATATCAAAATATCGCAACGTGGAAAATGCCAGAAGGGCCCTTATCAGCACAAAAAGCTTCTGGAAGGACAGGCTTGGAAAAATAAACGTACAAACACCGGATAAGGCATTTAACATAATGCTTAACGGTTGGCTGATGTACCAGGTCATAGCATGCAGGCTGTGGGCAAGAACCGCATTTTACCAGTCGGGCGGTGCATATGGCTTCAGGGACCAGCTTCAGGATTCCCTTGCCACACTGCACATATGGCCTGAGCTTGCACGCAACCAGATACTGCTTCATGCCGCGCATCAGTTTGTAGAAGGAGACGTTCAGCATTGGTGGCATGAACAGGAAAACAAAGGTACCCGCACAAGGTTTTCCGATGACCGCCTGTGGCTGCCTTATGTTACCGCGGAGTATATAGATGTCACCGGCGATACAAGCATATTGGACATTGAGGTGCCTTTCCTTGAGGATGAACCCTTGCATGATCATGAAGATGAAAGATACAATAAACCCAGAATTTCAGCTCAATCTGCCACAGTATACGAACACTGCGTACGTGCCATAGACATATCCCTTAAGTTCGGTGAGCACGGACTGCCCCTTATGGGCTCCGGTGACTGGAACGACGGAATGAATACCGTAGGCAACAAGGGAAAAGGTGAAAGTGTCTGGCTTGGGTGGTTCCTGTACTCCACCATGGAAAAATTTATTCCATTATGTATTCAAAGGAATGATAATGAAAGGGCGCAACGCTACCTTGAATCATTAGGCAGGCTCAAACAGGCTTTGGAGGAAAACGCCTGGGACGGGAACTGGTACAGGAGGGCATATTTTGATAACGGCACACCACTTGGTTCCATACAAAACAGCGAGTGTAAAATCGACTCCGTTTCCCAATCCTGGGCTGTCATATCAGGTGCGGGCGACGCCAAAAGGATAAAGGCCGCCATGCAATCTGTTGAAAACTATCTTGTAAATAAGGAAGAAGGCCTGGTTAAGCTTCTGACACCACCCTTTGACAACAGCGAGCTTGAACCCGGCTACATCAAAAGCTATGTCCCCGGTGTAAGGGAAAACGGCGGGCAGTATACCCATGCCGCTGCCTGGGTAATAATAGCCTTTGCCAAAATGTGCAACGGTGACACGGCCTGGGAAATATTTGACCTTATAAACCCCATAAATCACACCCGCACCCCTATGGAAAATGTAAAATATAAAGTTGAACCATATGTGATACCAGCTGATGTATATGCAGTACCTCCCCATGTAGGGCGCGGTGGATGGACCTGGTATACCGGCTCTGCTGCATGGATTTATAAGGCAGGCCTGGAGTATATCCTCGGTATTAGAAGAAAAGGGCAAAGCCTTGAAATAAACCCTTGCATACCTAAAAAGTGGAGTGAATTTACCGTAAACTACAAATATATGAATACAATATATAGGATAAAGGTGGCAAACCCAAAAGGCGTCAGCTGTGGAGTAAAGAGCATTGTGGTTGACGGTAGCCCGGTCGTAGTTGACAGTAAGCCTCCCATGGTTGTCGGTAAGCCGGTTGTTGCCAGCGGAAAGACACACGTAGCTGACGGCGGAACACTTATACTTTACGACAAGCAGGACGATAATCCGGCTGCATTTGATAACAAGGCAGCTGAAAACTTTGCGGCTGACATCAATCAAAATATCTTGGATGACATTAATAAGGCGAACCAGGCGGAAAACCCTCGGATACTGCTTGTAGATGACAGACGAATGCATTACATTGAGGTCACCCTCGGGTGATTTGGCATGTGATTTAACTGCAACAAGTGCCGGCTTTTATAGCCCATGGAACGCATCGTTATAAACAATGGAACGCCTGATAAATTTCCAAAACAATTGACATAAATTTCCAATAGGGTACCGCAAATGAAATCAAAATCGTATGCCGCATATGCAATATGTATCTGTGAACGTCATAAAACAGTAAACGTCCCTGGCACGATTCCATGTTCTATCAGCCGGCACAATTCATTTTCAATTCTGTTACGGCTTGATTATTTTGTTGTAGTATTGATTGATTATTTCGTTGTGGCATCTTTCAGGATTATCTGAATTGTTATCCTGCAGTTTTTGCAGATCCCTGCAGCGTTCAATCATATTTCCATTTCCAGTATGTTTTCAAGGACGGGTATCAATTCGACAGGAGTTACCGTATTTTTTACCAGTATGTTTACAACATTTTTTGTTTTGTCAAAATTGTCTGAAAAATTATATACCAAGCTCTCTTCAAAGTGTACGTTATCACTTGTTTTGGTAATTCCTATTCCGTATACTTTCCTTCCGTTTAAATCTTCCCTGTGAACTGCTTCGCTTTCAACAATATAATATTCAAGGACAATAGGTTGTTTTAGAGAAAAATGGCTGTCTTTGTCTAAAGTCACCCTGTTCTCTAAATACTTATTAATCATTACACGCAATAACCCCCTCTTTTATTGAGACAAAATTCAATATTATTATACAATAACTTACTTATTTTTACAATATTTCAAATTATTATTTTTTATTAAAAATAATAATATTTAATTATAAAAAAATATATATATTTATCATTGGAAATCCCTCAACGACATGTTAGATGTTTTTACTGTCCACCTTTATCAAAGGTTTTAAACAGTTCATACGCTTCATTGTTCATGATAAATACAATATTATCAGCTTGATTCAACTGACTTTCGAAAGAAGCCTGTTTCAGCAATTAAGCTACGTTTTCCGTTAATTCATTTTTATAAAAGTTTAAGGCATAACAAGGTTAATTTACATCATACATTTTTCCCATAAAGAGGATTGTACCGGTTTCGTCGTCTGCTATGACGAAAAGGAAGGGCCTGTCGGCAATAAATTCTACATACTCGGGTGCAGCAGACTCTGTCACCTCGACTATGGTAGCAGCTGCGGCTTCGCTTCCCTCTTCATTTACTTCTATAACGGCCTTATGGATAACCCTGCTTATATAAACGTCTTCCCTTATGCCTGAAAAATCGGCCGACTTACTGAAAGCTTCCTCCATGCCCAGGGCTTTCAGGCTTTCATTCAGTTCCTTAATTCCATATTCCATTTTGAACTTAGGTATTCCCAATATCACATCATCCATTTCCGATACGCTGTTTACTGCTTCTTTCCACTTCTCTGCATCCAGGCCCTTTATGAAATCGTCAATTTTTACACCCTCTTTCGGCAGTAAACAGTACATTGCTATTTTGCCTTTCCCATAAGGAAGCCTTACAATTTTATTTCCGTCTACATTGCCGTATTCCATTTTTCCGTTCCTGTTCATCATTTCCACATCTTCAATGCGTCCGTCTTCGGTATGGAACTTTGCTGTATAAGTCATCTTCGGATTGAATTTATCCTTCCATACGCCTTTGAAGTATATGGCGTTAATAAGGTACATTATAACTTCATCAGGTATTGGGGGCTGCAGCATTTTATCTATTTTGCCCTTTGTCGCGCGGGAAATCCATTTGTTTATCTTATCGACGGAATCAGTTTTTGAAAAATCAAGCTCTTCAATATGAGCATTAAAAGTCTTTTTGTTTGTTAAAAGAAATTCCTCCTTAATTTCCTGGCTTTCCCTAATCCATATGGAATTGGCAATATTGATGTTTACACCATCTACACTGCGAAGATACAACATTAGCCCTCTTAAACCGGCATTAAGGTCTTCCATTTCGATATCTTCATACCTTAAGGCTTTTGCCATTGCGTCTTTTGTTGTTGTCCCGGCTCCGTTATAGGCCATCGTAAGAGCAGCGGATATGCTTAACGGAGAGATAAGCACATTTTTCTCTGAATCTTCTTCGTTGAGCAGTTTAAATATATCAAAGGCAAACTGCAGATTCCCTTCAATAAGTTTCCCGTCAATCTTTTCCACATCGTATGAATGGTAATAATTCGTTAAATCCAAATCACAACCGGTAATTAAAGAGACCGCAATAACAATGCAAATAGAAAAACACAGCACCCTTTTTTTCATGGGATAATACCTCCGTTTCCGGTGACAGGGGACGCCTGGTGAGTAAAGACCAGTCGCCACCTCTCCCTGTCACCAAACTGTCATCTTGCTATCCCTTTGACGTGTGCCGTGTTTTAATAGTTCCATTATCTGTATATAAACCTGTACACCATCACTGCTGCCTCGGCTCTTGTTGCCTTGTCCTTCGGGCCAATCGTATTACCAGGTCTTCCGTTTATTATACCTTCACCGTGCAGGGCAGCAACGCTTGCAATTGCATAGGGTGATATAAGGTTCTTGTCATGGAATTTTTCAAGCACTGAATTGCTGTGCCCGTTGAGGGGCCTGCCGGCAGCTTTTGCCGCCCTAACCAGGATCACTGCAATATCCTCTCTTGTTATGGGCTCGTCGGGATAAAACCTGTTGCTGGTGTCGCCTGTAATAATCCCCATGGCTTTTGCAGACATCAGCTCGTTGTAATACCATTTTCCCGGCTTCACGTCAATAAACGAATCCACCGGCGTCGTCTGAAAGCCCAGCGCCCTGACAACTATGCAGGTAAATTCCGCCCTGGTTATAATATCATTAGGCTTAAAACTGTTATCGCCTTTTCCGTTAATCACGCCTCTGCTGGCAAGGTCTTCTATGGCTTCAACAGCCCATGGCACACTGTTGATATCTTTGAAGGTAACTGCATCTTTAGTGTAAATATTTGCAGTAGAAGCGGAGGACGTGCCGCTCTTATTGCAGGCCTTCACCCTGTAATAATACCTTGTGCCGGGCTTAAGCCCTGTATCGGTGTAAGTTGTAACGTTGGCATCAACATATGCTATTCTTTGATAATTTGGCGAGCCGCCTCCCATGCGCTCTATTATGAATCCCTGTTCATTTGTGGAATTATCGGTCCATGTCAGAATTATCCGGGATGAGGATTCGGCTATCAGCTCCAAGTTTGAAGGAGACTTCGGGATCCCGGTGGACACCTCGATTTCATTGCTGTACGAATTACTGTTATATTTGGAGCTGTAAGCCTTTATCCTGAAGAAGTATTGTGTGTAGGGATTTAAACCTGATAATGTATATGATTTTGTATTTGCCGACAACCTTGCAATCTCAGTCCAAATCCCGTCAGCTCCTATTTTACGCTCAACAACGAAGCCAGTCTCATCCGTTGAATTATCTTCCCACGTCAAAATCATTTTCGTGTCAGAAACAACTTCAAATTTCAGGTTTGTAGGAGCGTTCAGAATGCCTATTCCAATGCTGGACGTATTTGAATAAGCCGAATATATATTCCCTATCGAATAAGCCCTTACCCTGTAGTTATATTGAACTCCGGGCTGAACATTAGTGTCCTTATAGCTCTGCACATTCTGCCCGACAGTTGCATAAAGGCTCCAATCCAGCATATTGCTGCTTCCAACACATCTCCATATTTCAAAGCCTGTTTCATCTATTGCATTATCCTTCCAGCTTAATTCTATTTCACCTTCTCCTGCAACAGATGTTGTAAGGTCAGTCGGTGCCCCCAGGTACGAATTGGTTATGGTAAGTTCATTGGAATAGACCGACTCGTTTGTCGCACTTTTTGCTATAACTCTGTATGTATACTGTGCATTCGGTAACAGGTCATCGTCCATCCAATACCTTACACCCGAGGCAACTGCGGCAACCATCGAAAAATTGCCGCTTGCACTTTTCCTTTCAATTATATATTGCGTCGCATTGCCAATTCCCGACCAAAACAGATATATTTCGTTGAATGACGAAGCATAGCCGTAAAGCTGGATTGTGCCGAGTTTTGTATACGCCCCTATTCCGAAATCATTGTCCGGATAAGGCCTTGAATAAACATAAGAATTGTACGGCGATACAGCCCTTACCCTGTAGAAATACTGCGTGTTGGGTGAAAGCCCGTCGTCAACATATTTTGTTACATTAGATGCAAGGGGGGTTGAAGTAATTATAGACCATGAACCGTCAACACCTTTTTTCCTTTCTATAACGGTCCTCATTTTTTCATTTTCAGGGTAAGACCAGTTCAGCTCCAGTTCCGTAGGAGACAAGGGTATTACTTCAAGGAAATTGGGAGCTGTAATTTCTTCGGTAGTTGTTGATACTTCATTTGTATATGCTGAATCCCCTATTGGATTAAATGCACAAACTCTATAACTGTACACATGCCCCGGGGAAATATTGTCCTGGTCCAAATAGGTTGTTTTATCTGAATCCACCGTTGCCAGCTGAATAAAGCTTCCGTTGTCAATTTTCCTCTCGATACGGAATGAAAATTCCTGTCCTGACGGCGCATTGTTCTGCCATTCCAGCCTTATTGACGCTGATTCCACTGTCAGTCTAAGCATTGTCGGTGCTGCCGGTGGAACCGTTCTAATAGAGCACTCACCGCTTATATCCTTATTGTCATCAGAATCGTACGCAATCAGCCTGTAGTAATAAGTGGTGTTGCGCACCATGCTGAACGTATCCCTGTAACTTGTGCTTGAACTGTCCAGCTCTGCTACGGTAATGTAAGCCGAATCTCCCGACATTTTCCTTTGAAGCAGCAGTTTGCTTGGATTATTGGCGTTATTTTCCCACGATATGTCAATACTGTTTGTTCCACTGATTTTACATAATAAGTTGGTCGGAGCTCCCGGCTTATTAACGGTGCCGGATTCCATATACCCTTCAAAACCGCTTTCAGCTTTTGCATTCAGCCTGTATCTGTATATTCCAGGCTCGGGCAATACATCATCAGCACTGCTGCTATCCGATTGCAGTTGTGGTTTTACAACCTGCCACTGTCCCCATAAGCCGGATGAACTGATGTATTTGGACCTTTCCAGCTGAAAACTGGAAATATATGCGTATGCACCCCATGCAACCGTCGCTTTCCCATCAACCACCGATGTATTGATGGATACGGAAGGAGCGATGATAACGGATACTGCCGCTGATGGTTCCGAAACAATACCGTACTGGCTGTTTTTTGATACAACCTCGCATTTTACCGGTGTATTGTAGGGTATGCCACTTGCATCGATTGAATAGTCAGTTGCAGTACCGCCTACCTGATATGTATCCGTGATACCGCCATATGTAATTCTGATTTCACTGGAATCCACGGCCCTCGAATTGTTGTTCCATCTAAGCATTATTTTTCTGTTGTTTATATTATATTTTGCAAATACAATGGAAGGCTTTTTCATTTCTTCGGTAGTAACCGAACCGCTGCACGATTCCAGAACATTGTTGTCATTCAAATCCTGTATGCTGCGGTATGCATCTACCCTGTATACATATGTCGTTCCGGGTATAAGCCCTCCTGGGCCGGTTCCGCCTCCAGCGGGCCCCTTGTCCGTATAGCTTGTATAATTCGGGCTTGTATTTACATCAATAAATGCAATCTGTTCTTCATTTCCGCCCAGAATCCTGGTGATTATATAATAATTGGCGCCGCTCACATGGTTCCACTGCAGGCTTACCTCGGTATCCCCGTTCGGCTGGGCGGGCTTTATCGTAAGATTCATTGCCGCACTTGCCGGCAGCGGATAGCAAAAAACATTTATCATTATAATCAACATTGCCAGAATCCCGGAACAC
The DNA here is from genome assembly GCA_023621975.1 of Bacillota bacterium. The sequence goes on from JAMOAC010000278.1 coordinate 14,857, forward strand.
AACTTTTTATGTTTGCCAGTAATACAAAATCTATGCCTCATTTGTTATCCTCCGTAAAAATTGATGGTAATTATGAAAGCAATGCTGTTAAAGCATAGTTATACACTCTGTCAATTATGTTTCTTTAAATGTATCGGCACAAAAACCTAAAATTTGAATACTATGTAGTCAAAATTGGTTGAAAAATACTCTTGAAAATTTATAAATAATTTAGTATACTATATAAGTCCCAAGATGAGAATGCGCTTGTAGCTCAGCAGGATAGAGCGACGGTTTCCTAAACCGCAGGTCGGGGGTTCGAATCCCTTCAAGCGCACCATGGTTTATCCGAAAGCCTTGATCTTTCCAAGGTTTTCGGATTTTGTTTTTTATAACTTTCATCCACATATTTTAATAAGTGCAGAAACGTCCCCACCTATTGTTAACCACCTGTTGTTAACTGACATTTAATAATAATTTAACAATATTGTCATCGTGTATTCCTTATAAATTACGGAAATATTGTCGACACTATATAAAAGAAGAGTATTACACAGGAAGGTGGCATTATGAAAAGGTTCAATCAGTATATTGATATCCTAATTAGAGCACTTCTGCTGACTGTTTTGTTTATCATACTGCTTCCCGTAAAGTTGCTGCTTAGATTGACACGCAGGGCAGATGTAAGATAAAATTTCAATAGATTGCAGTATAAAGTATAAACAAAACTCTGCGGAGGTTGCAGCTAAAGCTTGATAAAAAAACATACTGAAAGTGAAAAAATTCCGACCCATGAGTATTTCATGAAAGAAGCGCTTAAAGAAGCCAGGAAAGCCTACAAGAAGAACGAAATACCAATAGGCGCCGTAATTGTCAGGGAAAACAGGATAATTGCAAGGGGTCATAATGAAAAGGAACTTAAAAAAGATGCTACTTTCCATGCCGAAATTTCAGCCATACGAAAAGCCAGTAAGAAACTCGGCAGCTGGCGGCTGAATGATTGTGATATGTACGTAACCCTTGAGCCTTGTGCAATGTGCGCTGGGGCTCTAATACAGGCAAGAATCGGGAGGCTTTTCATTGGGACTGCCGATCCTAAAGCCGGTGCTGTCGGTTCGGTTGTTGATATTTTGTCAGTGGAAAAGTTCAATCACAAAGTAGAAGTTACATATGGAATATTGGAACAGGAATGTTCTAATATAATCAAGGAATTCTTCAGGGAGCTCAGGGCATCGAAAAAAGGCAAATAAGAAAGATGATTGACTCGTAAAAATAAGTGGCATCTGCGTGATATAACAACTTTGTTCACTAAATTTTGCTGCCACGAAGAAAACATTGTTAAAAAAGTTTAATATAAATAATTAAAACAGATGTCTTAGTAAATATATACCTTAAATTTATAGTTGATTTATATACTTCTTATATGTTAGAATATCAACGCAGCAGGATATTAAATCAGGCATCTTGCCATACTTAGAACTTATAAAAGTGGAAGAGTATCGAAGTGGTCATAACGAGCCTGACTCGAAATCAGGTGTACGTGTATAACGTACCGTGGGTTCGAATCCCACCTCTTCCGCCAAAGTAAAAAGCTCCGGATTTTATCGTCGGAGCTTTTTTATATGCATAGGTCTTAAATGACTGTCTAAGATGTGTCCGTAAAATTTGCAGAATTCACAATATAATTATGCTTTTTCGTAATATTGATTTATTTAAAGTTAATTATAATATAATTGTAAGTATAAATGTGAGCTGAAAGGAGATGTCACAAATGTCATTCATAGATCTTGCAAAGAAAAGATATTCAGTAAGGAATTATAAGGAAATACCCGTTGAAAAGGAGAAGATTCTTCAGGTGATTGAGGCCGCCCGGATTGCACCATCAGCTGTCAATTTCCAGCCCTGGCATTTCATAGTTGTTACTACGGAGGAGATGAAAAGCAGGATTGCGGAAACCTATCCAAGGGATTGGTTCAGGAAAGCACCGGCCATCATTGTTGTGTGCGGAGACCATTCAAGCTCGTGGAAGAGGAAGGACGGCAAAGATCATTGTGATATTGATGTGGCTATTGCTGTAGAACACATGACTCTGGCTGCTGCTGATATGGGTCTTGGAACATGCTGGGTTTGCGCCTTTGATGCAGCAAAGTGCCACCAGATTCTGAATCTGCCGGATAATCTGGAGGTCATAGCATTGTTACCCATAGGCTATCCGGCTGATGACGAAGTTCCCCAGAAGAAAAGAAAAAGTATCAATGAGATTATCAGCTGGGAAAAGTATGAAAAATAGATCAAAATGGCAAGTATACATTACAATGTATATTTGCCATTACTTTTTTGTAATTCAATGATTTCTGCAAAACCTGACTTTTATTTTAAAAAATTTCATATTTTTGGGAACTTTAGTTATATCCAGTTCGTCTATAACATATATTGTTAATTGTTTGAATTTTTTAGAATAACAATACAAGGAGGGTTTCCCATGTTTTCTAAGAAAATTCTGCCTGTTGCTACAGCTGTGATGTTGGTGTTTTCATTAGCAGCAACGTGTGTATCCGCTGAAAGTATAAATACTGAAATTATAAGCACTGAAAGTAAAAGCAATGAAAGTATAAGTGTTGAAAATATAAGTGACGATAAGCTTAAGCTTATGATTGCAGCCGGAGAAATATCACCTGTTAAGGAAATAGCTGAAGATAGTGTAAAGATTAAAAGAGAAAAGGCAATCAAGCTGGCTAAGGAATTCATTAATAAAAAAATTATGAAAAATGCAGACGATTATGAAACCACAAACATTATATTAGATTCAAAATGGATACCTAACGGGAGCATATGGTCTATTGATTTCTATAAAAGCAAATT
>JAMOAC010000267.1 GCA_023621975.1 Bacillota bacterium
TATTGCACACCGTTGCGTAGGCTTTCACTGCCTGCAACATGGATTTTAACATTTTAACGTCCATTCTGAAAGAATCTTCAGGGAAAAGACTAGTGTTTCCCCTTTCGATTACCGTAAATTACACAATTAAAAGAATAAAATAGCATTTTTCTTACTAAATATGATTACATTCAACCTATCCTTACAGCTTGGCCGGATAGTAGAATTAATACCAAAGCTTTTTTGCTGCTGGCAGCAGTTAGATAGGAAGAAGAAATTTCTGAAAGGGGAGTTAAAATGAAAAAACTGATTTTAATGGTATTATGCTTCATGCTGGTATTTACAGTATACCAGCCGGTATTCTCGGAAAGTGGTACCATAACATGGACCGGAGAAGTAAATAACTCGTGGCATGAGGCCGGAAACTGGACGCCTCAGAGGGTACCCGGTCCAGGAGATACGGCTGTCATCCCTGAATCTTCAGTTGTCATTATTTCCACCGATACAAGCATAACACTGGACTGTTCCGGTGAAGTGACAGTGGAACAGGGAGCGCATCTTACACTGATAGGCACCAACCATTTAAGAAACGGAACCCTCGGCGGACCCGGCAATATAACCATAACCGGGGAAGAAAGCGAGCTTGTATGGTTCAACGGGAGTATCGATGGTGATGGAACTCTTACCATTGATTCAGATGCCCGGCTGGTCATAGATACGGAATTTAATGAAATCTATGAATATTACATATCCGTATTATTGTACCGTCCCCTGGTAAACAACGGGCATATAACTGTGGACAGAGGTGAACTCTGTCTTTACAGAGGAATCGAAGGCACCGGTTCTTTCTCAATTGCCGGCGATGCATGTCTTTCTCTTGGAGAAGGTGAATTTGACTTCAATGGCGATATTTACAATGAAGGCTTGTTTATAATATGGACGGATGGTCCGGTAAATTCAAACGCAGGTTACAAGCAGGGAAGCACGGGAAATACAATGCTCAATTTTCAGGAAGCAGGTCCTGAAAATCATAGAAAAATATGCTTCAACGGCAGTGTCGAATTGGATGGATATCTGGAACTGTTGACATGGGATTATCTGCCGGGTGCTTTTCCATCACCGGGGGACACTTTTGAAATCATGACCTATGGTTCCAGAAACGGTGAATTTTCGGAAATAATCCTTTACGTGGCAGATCAGTTGATAATCAGCCTGGAACCCACCTATGGGGATACAAGCCTGGTATTGACCGTACCTAAAGATGACACCCCGCCTGAATTGACTGGTACATATCCTGCCTATGGCGAAACTATCTCGCCTGAAGCAAGAGTTGAAGAGCTCCAACTGGAGTTCAGCGAACTGGTTTGGGGTGGGAGCAGCGATACCGAAGAAAAGAAGCTTTACATTTATGAAGAAGGGCAGGAGAATCCCATATTCGAACAGGTGATTTATCCTTACGATGTTTGGCCCATGGTGCACGGAAACGGGAATTCTTGTTTTACAGTCAAATTACCCGACAATTTTACTCTTGAATCAGGTAAAACCTATTGTGTCCTGATTGACGAGGGCGCCTTTTTAGACTGGGCGGGGAATAGCCATCCCGGCATCAGCGATAGAAACACATGGAGATTTTCAATAGTAGCAGATACCCAACCTCCCACCGCTCCTGCTAATCTCCAGTGTACATATAAAAACTCCGGCAAAATCGTTCTGCAATGGGATCCCTCCACTGACGATTATGGTTCTGTAAGGTACAATATCTATGGAAAAGAAGACACGGATGAATATTTCGTGTATATTGGCGATACAAGGAGTACAACCTATACGCTGGTTAAACTGAGTTCACAGCGATACATTTCTCCCTCAACCACTTATAATTTTATCGTCAAAGCCGTGGACGACAGCGGCAATGAATCCGAGCAATCCAACAGAATATCCGTGACCACCTCTTTACCTCCTCAACTTCACTGGAAAGAGAGCCTGATAGAAAGCTTTGAACCCGGCGGTTCATTCCCCCTGTATTTCGATTTTACCTATGGAGATGGGGAATATTATGCAGTAGGCACATATAGAACCATATTAAGAAACAGCGACCTCAAAAATACCTTTTGGAACTGTGAATACGGGCCAGAGCAGCTCGCACCGGAATTGAAGGCAGTTGCTTACAGCAATGGCAGACTTGTGGCGGTAGGCGGAAGCTCCGTTTACTCTAAAGCGTCCGACGGTGTATGGACCGTAAGCTATCCCGGAAGCGGAACCGCAACCCTTGAAGATGTAGTCGTAGGTAAGGACAAGGAAACCGGCAACGACATCTTTGTGGCTGTAGGTCGCAACCAGATTTGGTGGTCTGAAAACGGAACCGATTGGGAGCTTTGTCCCCTTCCCTCAAACATTAAAAATAATGATTGCAGATTCTATGCTGTCGAAGTTGATGAACAAGGCAATTTCATAACCGTTGGCTGTGTATACGACTCTTTTAGTGGAAACAGCACTCTCCTGATCTGTAAATCAACCAACGGCAGGACTTGGTATACGACCCTTGTTTCGGGCAGTGGCCAACTAACGGGATTAGCATACGGTAACGGAACCTTTGTTACCGGTGGCGGTTCGGTTCCTGAAGCCAGAGTATCCACAAATGCAGGAAGTTCCTGGGACAAGTCATCGGTTCTCCCTGCAGGGTTCACCGATATTGCATACGGCAACGGATTGTTTGTGGCAGTTGGAGGAAAAATGATCTACGTTTCCGAAAATGAAGGCTATACCTGGTATCCTGCCAATGAAGAGTTTGATTTCTATCTTAGAGCAATAGATTTCTGCAACGGAAATTTTCTCTTGGCCAGCGAAGGCGGTAAAATATACTATTCAGCCGGGGAAAGTGATGAACCTACTGCTTCTGTACCTTCTGCTCCGCAGAACCTGGTTGCCACACCAGGCGACGGCCAGGTGACGTTAAGTTGGAATCCACCTCAAAGTGACGGAGGTGCAGAGATAACCCATTACGAAGTATCCTGTGACAACGGTGCGACATGGGTTGAGGCTTCATCCGGCAACTCCCATACCTTCACCAATTTGACCAACGGTATTGAGTATACATTCAAGGTACGGGCAGTCAACAGCGCCGGCAACGGAGCAGAAGCAAGCGTTAAGGCTATACCGATCGGAGAGTTTGCCGGAGGCAGCGGCACGGAGAATGATCCTTATCTGATTTCAACGGTAACTCATCTTAACAATGTCCGCAACTACCTTGACAAGCACTTCAGGTTAACAGCTGATTTGGACCTGAGCGCGTACGGAGAGGACGATGGATGGGAGCCGATGAGCCCTATATGAAGAAGGAGAGAAGGTTACAATAAATGCTGGTACCCGTACAAATTACAGCTTTAGGGGATGGACTTCTTCGGATGGTGTGACTTTTGCAGATGCAAATAGTGCAACAACAACATTTATCATGCCTGCAAAAAATGTAACTGTTATAGCCACATGGACATATATAGGCGAAAGTGGAGGTGGCTATCAAGGCGGTGGTCAAGGTGATGGTCAAGGCAGTGATCAGGGCGGTGATCAAGGAAGTGATTCCAACAGCGGTCTTGGCGGAGATTCAGAAAGCGATTCAGACGGCGATGAATACAGCGATTCCGGCGGCGATCCCGGTATTCCCACAACCCCGACCTACCAGGCACATATTATATCCGAAACAGGTA
>JAMOAC010000159.1 GCA_023621975.1 Bacillota bacterium
CTGCTCGTGTTGTAGCAGAACATATAGTCAATGGCAGAGTTTGTGTTGATTATACTATTGGAGCCGTAATGGACAAAGAGTAAGGGGGTAACATTGATGGAAATATATAGAGCGCATGTTCTTGTTTGTACAGGTACTGGCTGTACATCATCACAATCGCCTTTAATTATCGAGGAATTTGAAAAACACTTGAAAGCCAATAAGCTTGATAAAGAAGTTAAGGTTATAAAGACAGGATGTTTCGGACTTTGTGCACAGGGTCCTATTGTTATTGTATATCCCGAAGGCACAATGTATACAATGGTCAAGCCGGAAGATGTAAAAGAAATTGTTGAAGAACATCTTCTGAAGGGAAGAATTGTCAAGAGGCTCCTTATGAGCAGCGAGGAGCAAAAGGAATCCATCAGGCCGTTGGAAGAGACTGAATTTTTCAAGAAGCAAAAGAGAATTGCACTTAGATTATGCGGTGTAATCAATCCTGAAAATATTGACGAATACATTGCATTTGACGGATACAAGGCGCTTGCGAAAGTATTGACTGAAATGACACCTGAAGAAGTTATAGAAGAAATAAAGAAATCAGGTTTAAGAGGAAGAGGAGGCGGCGGATTCCCTACCGGCAGAAAGTGGGAGTTTGCTGCAAAGAGCCCCGGCGATGAAAAATACGTTTGCTGTAATGCCGACGAGGGTGACCCGGGTGCATTCATGGACAGAAGCATACTGGAAGGCGACCCTCATTCAGTGTTGGAAGCAATGGCAATTGCAGGTTATGCAATAGGGGCAAGGCAAGGTTACATTTATGTAAGGGCTGAGTATCCCATAGCTGTAAAAAGGTTGAATATTGCAATAGCTCAGGCAAAAGAGTACGGACTTCTCGGAGACAACATTTTCGGAACGGATTTCAGCTTTAATATTGAATTAAGGCTTGGAGCCGGTGCGTTTGTATGCGGTGAAGAAACAGCTCTTATGACATCTATAGAAGGCCACAGGGGAGAACCCAGGCCAAGGCCTCCGTTCCCGGCAGTTAAGGGATTGTTTGGCAAGCCTACATTGTTAAACAATGTTGAAACTTATGCAAATATACCTGCAATAATTCGCAACGGTGCTGAATGGTTCTCAAGCATAGGAACGGAAAGAAGCAAGGGTACCAAGGTTTTCGCAATGGGCGGTAAAATCAACAATACGGGACTTTTGGAAATACCCATGGGAACCACTCTCAGAGAGGTTATTTACGATATAGGCGGAGGAATACCGAACGGTAAGAAGTTCAAAGCCGCTCAGACAGGAGGACCTTCAGGCGGATGTATCCCTGCAAGCAAGATCGATACTCCAATTGAGTACGATACGCTGGTTGAACTTGGTTCCATGATGGGCTCAGGCGGACTTATCATAATGGACGAAGACAACTGTATGGTTGATATTGCGAAGTTCTTCCTGGAATTCACAGTTGACGAGTCTTGCGGTAAATGCCCGCCATGCCGTATAGGAACAAAGAGGATGCGTGAGATACTTGAAAAGATAACCGGCGGTAAAGGTGAAGAAGGAGATATAGAAAAGCTTGAAATACTTGCAAAGAATATCAAGGCATCAGCTCTGTGCGGGCTGGGACAGACAGCTCCAAATCCTGTACTAAGCACTCTCAGGTATTTCAGGGATGAATATGAAGCACACGTAAGAGATAAGAAGTGCCCTGCTGGAGTATGTAAGTCGATGTTGAATTATATAGTTGATGAACAGCGTTGTAAGAGCTGCGGTATATGTGCAAGGAACTGTCCGGTCAATTGTATTACTGGTCAGAAGGGTGTACCGTACAAGATAGATCAGGAAAAATGTATCAAGTGCGGAACGTGTATGGAAAAATGCCCGTTCAAGGCTATATTTAAGAATGCCTAATGGAAGGAGAGTGTGAAATATGGAAATGGTTAATATTATTATAGATGGCAGAGAAATACAGGTTCCTAAGAATTATACCGTACTGGAAGCTGCTAGAGAAGCTAATATTGCTATACCTACACTTTGCTTCCTAAAGGACATAAACGAGATTGGCGCATGCAGAATGTGCCTGGTGGAAATAAAGGGCGCAAGAAGTCTTCAGGCTGCTTGTGTATACCCAGTGTCTGAGGGGCTTGTTGTAAATACAAAAAGCCCTGCCGTAAGAGAGGCAAGGAAGGTAACTCTTGAGCTTATTCTTTCAAACCATGACAGAAATTGTCTTACCTGTGTAAGAAGCAGGAACTGTGAGCTCCAGAAGCTCGCTGAAGAATTGAATGTCAAGGAAATAAGGTTTAACGGCGATCAGAAAAAGATGCCAATTGATGATAAATCACCTGCAATAGTAAGGGATCCGAACAAATGCGTTCTCTGCAGGCGCTGCGTGAGCATGTGTAAGAATGTGCAGGGAGTTTCCGTTATCGGAACAAATGAAAGAGGATTTAGAACCATTGTTTCACCTGCATTTGAATTGTCATTGAATGATGTGGCTTGTACAATGTGCGGCCAGTGCGTAACGGTATGTCCTGTAGCTGCACTGAAAGAAAAGGATGATACAGACAAGGTATGGAAAGCACTGGAAGATCCTGACCTGTATGTTATAGCGCAGACAGCTCCTGCAGTAAGGGTTGCACTTGGCGAAGAATTCGGAATGCCTATAGGAACAAGGGTTACAAGCAACATGATTGCTGCTTTAAGGCGCCTTGGCTTTGATAAGGTATTCGATACTGATACTGCTGCAGACCTTACAATAATGGAAGAGGGTACCGAGCTTATTGAAAGGATAAAGAACGGCGGAAAACTGCCGCTTATAACATCCTGCAGCCCTGGTTGGATCAAATTCTGTGAACATTATTATCCTGAATTTATTGACAATCTTTCAACCTGCAAATCGCCTCATGAAATGTTCGGTGCCGTCTTGAAGTCTTACTATGCAGAAAAGATGGGAATTGACCCGTCCAAGATATTTGTAGTTTCCATCATGCCATGTACGGCAAAGAAATTTGAAGCTCAGAGACCGGAACTTTCATCAACAGGTTATCCGGATGTAGACGTAGTATTAACTACAAGAGAACTTGCGAGAATGATAAGGGAAGCAGGTATCGACTTTACAGAATTGCCAGAAAGGCATTTTGACGATCCTATGGGTGAAGCATCCGGTGCCGGCGTAATATTCGGTGCAACAGGTGGAGTTATGGAGGCTGCCCTGAGAACCGTGGCTGAAATTTTAAGCGGTAAATCCTTTGATGATATAGAATATACCGAGGTAAGAGGCTTGGAAGGTATCAAGGAAGCAGAAATCAAGCTGGAAGGCCTGACTCTTAAGGCTGCTGTTGCACATGGCCTTGGCAATGCAAGAAAGTTGCTGGATAGAATAAAGGCAGGAGAAGCAGACTATCACTTTGTAGAGATAATGGCTTGCCCAGGCGGATGCGTAAACGGCGGCGGACAGCCAATACAGCCGTCCGAAGTAAGAAGCTGGGTAGATATAAGGAAGGAAAGAGCTGCAGCAATTTACGAAGAGGACAGGGATATGCCTATCAGGAAGTCTCATGAAAATCCGGCCGTACAAATGCTTTACAAAGAATATTTTGGTGAGCCGGGAAGCCATAAGGCGCATGAGCTCCTGCATACACACTATACGCCAAGGGACAAATACCCGGCAGACAAAAAGAAGAA
>JAMOAC010000045.1 GCA_023621975.1 Bacillota bacterium
GGACAGATGCTCAGGATTTTTCTCCAACACATTATAACACAAGAAGCTGTTACATAATAACAAGTTTGTAAATCGTCTCGCTGTCTCCGCTTCTCTTAAAGAAGATATTCACGCCTCTAAGGTCACCCAGTTCCAAATTCGTCCACGTCATGTCAGGATCCACAAGCTTTGCAATTGCGTCTGCTATTTTTGATTTTTGAGTAGCAACATTAAACCACTCACCATCTTCGCCTGCTCTAACTTCAGAAGGAAGCACACCAAAGCTTGATGTCAGCAACTCAGTGATTCCTATTTCGTCAACTTTATAATCCGCCCTATCCTCTTTTATATTTGCAGTTATAATAAACGCTGCTTCCTGGTCGGATACTTTCTCTACGGTGAAATCCGCCCATTCAGTACTATGCGGAATGGGTTCAATCTCTTCATCTTCATCGAATAAGAATATATTAATCGTAGCTGATTTTGAACCATATCCGGCACTGGAACCGGTACCTTTAAGGGTGCATTGCAACACTATTTTATTGCCAAACAGCTCTTTCAACGTCTTCACTGTTATGCCGTCTCTGTCGCCAACAATTCCTGGAGCTACAAGATCCTCCAATTTTATTTCTATGTTTCCGGTGTTAAAATCTATATTCCTGTTTAATGTTATAAGCCCGGTATTAGGTGAATTTATACTTGTCAATGTAAATGTACTGCTTGTAATGTTTGTCTTGAAGCTTACGCTGGTAACCTTGTCACCAGGCTCGCAGTCAATCAGATATGCGGTATAGTCAGGCTTGACAAACGGTATAGCGCTTCTGCCTGCAAAATTCAATTTTGCGTCGCTTATGGTAATTGCCTTAGGCGGTACAACTATAGCTCCACCGTCACCAGGAGTTTCATCACCTGGAGTGGTCTTGTCTCCTTCCACTTCTTTACCTCCGACTATAGCCTTTATGCCTTCTTTAATGTTTACATTTGCAGGCTTTTGCTCAATTTCTACATTTTCAGAATTTATATTGGCAGTTTTTATTGCGCCTTTACCTTTTATTTCTGCTTCGGCATTTGCGTTAAGCGTTCCGACTTTGGAATTTTCACTGACATTGACTACTGCATTCTTTCCTTTTTCATCAATGTTGAGATTTTCTACGTTTCCACCAGTTATTTCAACTGAAACGTCGGGAGCAGCAATCGTAACGTTTTCAAAGTTGCCTTCAAGTACTACATTCCCTTCTCCGGCAACTTCTATGATTTCTACTTCCTCAAATCCTTTACCCGTAAGCTCTTCTTCCAGAAGCTTTGCTCCTGAACTGAGAGTTACACTGGCTACTTCCGTTGAGCCCTTTGCAACTATTTTGACTTTTCCGTCCTTCTTAATAACAAGCAGCGCTCCTTTCAGGGACGAATTATTAATGATGATGCTGTTTTCGCCTCCGCCACGGACTACTGTCCTTCCGTTAACGGTTACGTTGTCAAGTGTCACTTCTCCGTCTCCGATACCTTCTGCCAGATAAAGGTCTCCGTTTATGGACATATCTTTAAGCACTACGGAAGGAGCGCTGACTACAAGATTACCGTCAATATTTCCTGTATATGTACCTTCTTTATTTATTAATTCCTCTACAATATTAGACAAAAGCTTGCTCATTTCTCCGCGCCTTAGATTGTCTTTCGGTGCAAAAATATTACCCGGCCTTCCGGATATATACCCATTCTCTACAAGCGCGGCAACGGCTTCTCTGCTCCATGAAGCTATATCCCTGGCATCAGCAAATTTATTGAGCACATCGGTATTGCTTGCTTTTAGATTAAAAGCCCTGCTCAGTATTACCGCAGCTTCCTGCCTGGTAATACTGTCATTGGGGCGGAACTTTCCTGTATCACCGTCTCCTGCAATTATACCGGCAGCGACTGCCCTGGAGACTGAATCAGCATACCAATCATTATCAGATACATCAGGAAAAGTATGGGTTGACTTCTCTCCATATCCAAATACCCTGACCATTACTGCCGTAAATTCCGCTCTTGTAACGAAATCTTCCGGCTTGAACTCTCCGCTTGGCTTTCCTCTTAGTATATCCTTGCTTGCCCATTTCAAAATTTCAGCTTCTGCCCAGTGCCCTGAAATGTCCGAAAAGTTTGCATATGCAACAGATGTGAATGAAAAGAAGATAAGAAGGCAAGCAATCAGAATCGGCAACCCTTTGTTTTTCCTCAACATTTTAACCCCTCCTGTATACAGATTTAGGCTTTTAACATTGATGTCTGCTTCTAATGAATATAGCAACAAAATTTATTTTACCTTTTTTGACATACGATGTCAAACGACATATCATATGTCGAAAAAGCATTATCAAAGGATAAATAAGTTATTTTTCCAATACGCTGACGCCTTTTATTTTAATATCTCCTTTCATATAAAGCCTGAGATAGCTGCTATTTTCACTGTTATAATTTACCGGGGTTGAAAACTCAGCCGTGTATAAATTGTTTCCCATACTTGTTAATTCTATCGCCTTACCGGTTATACCGGGAACAAGGTATGAAAGTGCATTGCCTGCATCACCGTTTTCCAATTCAACACTTACAATATAGTCCTTATCCGGGAGGAGATTAAGCTCCCTGGTTTGGATGTACACCAATTTGTCTTCATTTTTTGAAATATTCTCGACTATAATACTGCTGTTGTCGTAACTTAACTTGACTTCTTCCGGGCTGTTTGCCTTCCACTGGTCAGGTATACCGTCAAAGTTGATATCCAGGTCATTCATGCTGTAAAAGACTATCTTGTTTATATCAATGATTTCCTGTTTTCCGTACTTGTCCTTAAGGTATTTAATCTGTTCTAACATTTCCATTGTCTGCCCGTTAAATGTTAAAGGTGCCATATTTCTTTTGTTAACTTCTTCTGCTTCATCAATAATCGCGAGAGTCTTGTCTGCATATTCCAGGCCTGATTTGGCATCGTTGTTCTTAAAATAATAGAATGCCACCTGCATGTAAGCATTTACTTTCTGTTGCCATTGTTCCGGCACGAAAGGACGCAGTTCCACCGAGCGGTCAATCAGCTGCAATCCTTTGTCTATCTTTCCTGTATTCAGATAATATGCTGCTATTTTCGAAAGAAGCATGGAGTTTTCGTTGCTTAGGCCTTCTGCCCTTTCAATGCAGTAGTTTGCCTCTTGAATATCTTTCTCTGTTCTATCGGATTTTTTAATCAGCAGGTTTGCATAGTCAACCAGGTATCCTGGCTCCAATGGATCAAAAGAACAAGCCGTTTTGAAATTTACCATTACTGATTCAAAATCCCCGCTGCGCATCGAAGCCACTGCCCTGTTCCTGTATACGCTGGCTATTTTCATAAGTACAGGCACAAGTAATATCACCAGTGAAAGAACTGCCATGATTACAGGATTGATATTAAATTTGCCTTTCTTTGATATGCCCTTATATTTGTCATTTTTACTTTCATTTTCGATTTGATTTTTATTTTTGACAACACTCGTCCATGTTGAATTAAAGATCGCCGCCAGCTCCCAGAACAGCAAAAATACGGCTGATAATGAGAAATCAAAGTCAATAACGGAATGGGCCAATAAAGCTGCAACAGCGCTTATTAAAGCAGCCTGCAAGGCGTCAGGCCCAGTCTTATTTTTGGAGTTTTTCTTATACAACTGCACTA
>JAMOAC010000132.1 GCA_023621975.1 Bacillota bacterium
ATATAAAAATATAAGAGTGCATAAATTTGCAAAATGGAAGAGTACAGAAAACGGACACCACAAGACAGATTAAACGAAATTTAATCTGTCTTGTGGTCTCTGTTTTCTGCTGTCCCATCCCATTTTGCAAATTATGCTTCTATTATTAATATTAAAATTTTAATCTTGCTTTATTATTAACCAAAATAAATTATTGTATTTGCAAACTTGAACTTGAAACTGTTTTTTACAAAAACAATGTGGCTTACGCCACTTTTTTGTATTTGTATATGCATTGTAATTTAAAGGAAACACCTTTTATCGGAAATAAAAGCACAGGCGGAATACTCCGCCTGTTTTTATTTTCTCAAATTCAATTTCTCAACAATTGCTCTGTATCTGTCGATATCCTTTTTCTCAAGATAGTTGAGTAAACCTCTTCTCTGTCCAACCATCTTGAGCAAACCTCTTCTTGAATGGTGGTCTTTCTTATGAATCTGCAGGTGTTCATTGAGGTGGTTGATTCTCTCTGTCAACAGAGCAATCTGCACCTCCGGTGAACCTGTGTCATTTTCATGCAGCTTGTACTTGTTGATTATTTCAGCCTTTTTTTCTTTTTGCATAACTATCCTCCTCCATATTACCCCCATTAGCCAGGTAAGCGGCCGGAGTGCTCCGTAAACCTAGCAAATGGTTGCTTTTATTTTCTACATTCTAGCATACTATTAACTTTTTGTAAATATTGAATTTACAGCGTAATTAGTAAAAATCGATTTCATTAATTACTGATTTTCTCACTGCATTGTTCCATTTCCTGTAGTATGAAGGCGTACAATTCCTGTACTGCTTAAATGTCCTGATAAATGATGTTATACTGTTAAAACCGCATTCAAAAGCAATTTCACTTATCGAACGTGTGGTGGACAGCATTTCTTCGGCCTTGTTAATCCGGTAAAATGAAAGATAATCTTTAAATGTCATTCCCGTAGCTTTCTTGAACAACCTGCTGAAATGTGATACGCTCAAGTTCGATGCTTCCGCCGCCTGCTTTAGGTCCAAGTTGCTGTTATAATGCGTGTCGATTAACCTGAAAGTATTTTTCAACATTTCCTTGGCCTTAGTAACATCATATGAATTTGCTGATCTTTTTGCTATATGCTTAAAATTTCTTACAAGTATACCCATCAGTTCAATTATACTGGATTTTACCAACAGTTCATAAGCCTTTTCCTTTTTATTATACTCATCATTTATCTTCTCGATACACGAAGCCAGTTGCCTGCCTATATAAGTTTGAGCATTTATTGGATTCGGATAGTCAATGCCTTTATAAAACTCATCTATTAGCGCTGACGTTGCTGAAGCAGGAAAAGCAGATTTGAAATAATCACTATTAAATTGCAGCACGATTATTGCATTGTCTTCATGTCTTTGAGTATAGGTGGAGTGGACAGCCTCATCCACTATCACAATGATGTCACCCTTTTTAACATTGAAAATTCGATCATTTATCTGCTGCGTTGCCGTACCTTCCAATATAAAGAGAATTTCAGCTTCTTTATGCCAGTGGGGATGGGCAAATATGTGCTCCCTTCTGGAAGAACGCAGCCAAATCTTTACCGGGAAAAACCTGTCCGGCATATCCACCTTTTCGTGCAAATGTTCCAATAAAATTCCTCCAAAAAGCATTTTTTGCAAAATTTATGATAATTAATGAAAAGAAAACCGGGCATTACTTATTATAACATATTATGTGTAGTACAGGTTAACAGCAAAGTACAGTCAGTCAGTTAGTTTGTTAATTAATTAATATTTCTTTTTAAAATAAGGGGGCTTTGACATGGCGGATTTTAAACCTGATTTCAACAGATTGAGAAAAGTCTTGTTAAGACTGGGTGAACCTGATATTCTTCCATTTTATGAACTATATGCCGACAAGGAAATAATGGAGGCAGTAACCGGTAAACCGCTGACACCTGAAAGCCTGGTTGAGTTCTATTATAAATGCGGCTATGATTATGTAACTTCTGATATGCAGTTCACTTACAAGAAATATGAAAATGTTACATCAGACACAGCAGGTTTACCGCGTGAAGAAAGGCATTTTGTTGAAAACAACCGTGGCATTATAGAAAACAGGAAGGATTTTGACAAATATGAATGGCCTGTTGTAAACGCCTCTGTTGCCAGCCACGTTAACCAGGTAATCAAGTATATGCCGTCGGGCATGAAAACAATAATTCATACATGCGGAGGCATACTGGAGCACGTTATGATGCTTATGGGATATATACCTTTTTCTTATGCTTTAATTGAAGACGAGCAACTGATTTGGGACATGTTTGAAAAGATCGGATCCAATCATGTAAAGGCAATAAAGGCATGTCTTGACAACACGGACATTTCAAAGGTAGGCGCAGTAGTAATGGGAGATGATATGGGGTTCAACCACAGTACAATGATTTCACCTGAGCATATGAGAAAATATGTATTCCCCTGGCAGAAAAAAGTTGCAGACCTTGTTCACAGCTATGACCTTCCGTTCATACTCCATTCCTGCGGCAACCTTGAAGCAATAATGGATGACCTTATCAACTATGTAGGAATTGACGCCAAGCATTCATTTGAAGATAAGATTATGCCTGTGACGGAAGCAAAGAAAAAATACGGCAACCGTATTGCCATCTTGGGAGGAGTAGACCTGAACTTCCTCTGCACATCAAGTGAAGAAGAAGTAAGGCAGTATACAAGGAGAGTAATTGCCGAATGTGCTCCCGGAGGAGGTTATGCCCTTGGCACCGGTAATTCCGTGGCCAACTACGTTCCGGTCAACAACTATCTTGCAATGCTGGATGAAGGAAGAAAATGCGGCGTTTATCCTATAAAAACAAATTAAACAACTGATTGCAATTAACCACTGTTTGACATAAAAACGGCTTGACATTCTTAGCATAAAAACGGCTTAACATAAAAAATCTCGTTAAACATTGTTTCAGCAACTTCGCAGCAACAGCATACCCGGCGGGTAGTCTTCAGATTGCACGCTGGGTTATTTTATTTATGCAATTTATCACATTTTTCAGCAGACGGGAATATTATGTTAATAAAGTAACCTGTATGGAGGGGAATTTATGACAAGCAATCCCACATTTGACAGATGCAAGATGCAATATTATAATCCTGCGCCTATAATGAACCCGAGGTTGGCACATGCGTACGTTCCATTTCAATATATCTGTGACATCTGCTGTATATATCCTCCAATGAAAGGTTTACAACAGGGTACTATTTTCCCTGAACTGGACAGACCGTATGGAGCAGACCCCGAATATACGGTAGATGCATGATGGAGGTGTTTAATAATATGAATATGGACAAGAAAACACATGATACAATAATGCAGGCAGAAATGAACCGCGAAAGGCTTCTTAGAGAAATAATGGCCGTGGATTTCTCAATTATTGAACTGAATCTGTATCTCGATACCCATCCTAATGACATGAATGCACTTATGCTTTATAACAACTATGTCCAGCGTTCAAGAATGCTGAGGCAGAGATTTGAGAGTATGTATGGTCCTCTGAATGCCCTTATGTCAACAAGCAGGTATCCTTGGCAGTGGATACAGGGGCCATGGCCATGGGAAAGGGAGGCATTATAATGTGGGTTTATGAGAAAAAACTTCAATTTCCTGTAAAAATTAAAAACCGCAATCCAAAAATGGCAAAGTACATTATATCTCAGTATGGCGGGCCGGACGGAGAGCTGGCAGCTTCGCTGAGATATTTAAGCCAAAGATTCAGCATGCCTACCAATGAGGCAAAGGCTATACTAAATGACATTGGCACCGAAGAACTTGCTCATTTGGAAATTATCGGTTCCATGGTTTACCAGCTTACAAAGGGAGCATCTGCCGAGCAAATGGAAATGGCAGGTCTTGGCGCATACTATACTGATCACGATCATGCAGTGTATCCTATGAGTGCATCAGGAACTCCTTTTACAGCAGCCTATCTTCAGTCTAAAGGCGACCCCATTGCAGATCTCCACGAAGATTTGGCTGCAGAACAAAAAGCCAGGGCAACTTACGAAAACCTTATAAATCTAGCTGATGACCCTGATGTTATTGAGCCCCTAAAATTTCTTAGGGCAAGGGAAATAGTCCACTTCCAGCGCTTTGGAGAAGCACTCAGAATAGTACAGGATAAGCTTGCTGAAAAGAAGTTTTTTGTTAAAAAACCTGAGTCCATGAAATAAAAAAGCTTAATTTAATACAATGAAAAAAGGACTGGATGTTAAAGGCTATCATCCTTACGGCATTACTGCATCCAGTCCATTTTTCTACAGCTTTAATTATCTTGAGTCAGGAGTAAGTTGCCTCATAATCTTTTCAATACTTGCATTTATCTCATCAATGGGCCCGTTATTCCTGATATCCTCTGATATACGCTTCAGCTGTGCTGATATGTTGGCAGCATCTGTTACTGATACGTTTTCTATTGCCCTGTCGGTTTCTTTTACCTTTTTGGCTATTTCATTTTTAATAGTCGCCGCATTTTTTGTCCTGTCCGTAAGCCTGTATCCGACAAGTGCCGTATTTCCCGTTACTACTACGCTTACGTCGTCGATTCCGCTTATTGTCTCAAGTTTCTTTCTGATATTTTCTGCCCTTCTGCCATTATCAGCTAATGAATTTTGCTGAAGCTGAGTACGCGTCTGCCTGGTGTTTACTTCCGGAGGTGCAACAGCTCCGTCCCTGCCTATAAGTGTTTGGTTGTTGGTTCCGTTGTTAATTCCGTTTGTAAGTTCATTTTGCATTCTGCCAAGCGTATTATCGGGTGTTTCCATCCGATTAACTTCCGGGTTCATCCCCTGTGGGTTTTCCCCAAGCAAATTCTGTCCCTGTCCTGTAGTATCCGGCTGCTGTAAACCGTTTTGACGGCCTGTCCTGTCAGTTGTTCCATTTTGTTGTCCCATATCATTTGTCTGGTTTGGATTTGCGTTTCTTGTTGTACATGCTGTAAATATAAATATGATGGATAATACCAGTATTAACGGTAGTATCCTCCTATAACACTTTCTACCCATAACGTATAACCAATTTTAACCTATTGGACCTGGTTGATGTTTTATGGAATTTTGCTAACCTGCAGGTTCAATAGGTAAAATCAGTTACCCTTTGACACCTCCTTGCCAGTTTACAAAATTTTTTTGTACTTCATACTTATTTTCTCCGACTTTCGATTTTTTATAGTTGGTATTTTAGTCCGGCAATTGCTTTTTATACTCTTCGTTTGAAATCAGATCCATTTCATCTACAATTCCCTGTTTATCAATTTCATTTGTGTAAAATTCCTCATAATCATGGTATCCTCCAAGGTCCTGAGGCGAATCTGCAGAGCCGTATTTCATGAGGTCATTGAATTGATCCAGCCCTTCGTACTCGTCATCCTCTCTCTGATTCAAATACTTTCTGCCCATTGGAGCGTCCAGTACCTGTTCCTCAACAGGTCGCATGTTTGTTAATTGCTCCGTCTCTTTTTCCCTGATTTCTTCACAATTTATGCAAAGCCTCGCATATGGGAGTGCTTCAAGCCGTTCCTCTGATATTTCCTGCCCGCAGAATGTGCATATACCGTATCTGCCGTCTTCGATTCTGCCCAGGGCGTCGTGTATCTCCCTCAGCAGATATTCCTGGTGCTGAAAAAGTGCATTGTTAAGCTCCAGGTCAAATAGCTGGGTTCCCATGTCCGCAGGGTGATTGTCATAATTTGAAAGTTCTGTTGGATATGCGTCACCCTGTCTTGCTGTATCATTCCTTTTCATATTGTTAATGGTGTTTTCTACATCCCTTTCCTGGCTTTCAAGAAGCTGTTTGAAATGATCAATTTTTGTTTTATCCAACATGTTTACCTCCTAATTATGCAATCTCTGGTGAATATAATGTTTATTGCTTATTTTTTTGTTATGTACAAATATTAATCAAAAGCTTGTGGACAAATTATCAATATCAAAATATAATTTTGCCTTATTTGTTATAAATGTTTTCCTGGACAATGCTTACAATATCAGAAATAAACTTGCCTATGATAGGTAAATTCCAGCGAACAATCCATCTGAGAATGTATATTGCAATTGCTCCAAGCAATGTAAAACCTACAGCCATGCCAAAACCTCTTGCAAGCCCTCCTATAAAGTTTGAAAACAGTATTTTTCTTGGATTCTCCAAATAGTATACATAATCGTTTAATTTGGATTTCTCCATATCAAGTGATATCTTATCCAGCTTTTTATTAATGATGATTAATAATCTTTTTCCCCCAAACACTCAATGCAAGCCTCCCCGGCCATAAGCATTTCTGGCAAAACTCTTTTTTAAGCTAGTTATTTTTATGTTTTCCCGAGGCTTGTTTTTTTAGTCTTTGTTTAATTACCGCCTATAGAATTATTTGTTGTGCAATCATTTTTTTGGCAATATTCCGTTATTTGAAACCTTCTGCCTTATTATGTTTTTTCAAGCTTTCTTATTTTTTAAAGCTCATTTTGATTTTCTCAAGCTTTATTTTAATTTTTCAAGCTTATTTTGATTTCCTTAAGCTTATTTCTAATTTTTTTAAATTTATTTCTAATTGTCTTCCGGATATTTTCCGATTTTGATATTGGTTTATTCCGATATGCATTTTTTATATTGACTTATTTTGATATGTCTTATTGATGCTGATTCACTTTGATATGCCTGTTTAACAATTCTTGAGATGTCTTACGGTTTTATTGCTTTCATTATCATTTTCATTTATTCGTTTGCCAATAATGCATGCACGACAAAATAAAATTCCCATGTAAGGCATTGTCCAACAATGTCCTTACATGGGAATACCAATGTACTGTAGCAAAATATTAGCATAAAATGCAAGCCGGGCAGTTAATTTAACAAGATGTATTTTACCTGATTATCTCTCCCAGCACATCCATTATTAAACCCTCATCATCTATAAAGCACTGTATCACTTCACCTATCCTTTTGGGCAGAACAAAAAGCAATTTTCCCTGGCGGACCTTTTTATCGTGAAACATCTGCTCGTATACTTCCCTTGCATCAAGGCCGCTTACTTTTACAGGCAGTCCGATCTTTCCAAGTGTCTCTTCAACTCTTTCGATCAGGCTATCGTCAACTAATCCAAGTTTTTTTGCAATCCTGAAGGCGCCTGCCATTCCCACGGAAACACACTCTCCATGAAGCAAACTGAAGTTTGATACGCTTTCTATTGCATGGCCAATAGTATGCCCGAAATTCAAAATCGACCTTAATCCGCTTTCCTTTTCGTCTTCTTCCACTATTTTACCTTTTATTGAACAGTTTGCTTTCACCATGTACTGAAGTACATCTTCTTCACGTTTCAAAATCCTGTTAACATTGTAGTCAACATATTCATAAAACTCGGCATCTGCAATTATGCCATGCTTCACAACTTCAGCCATGCCGGAACGTAGCTGCCTTTCAGGCAAAGATTTGAGAGTAGCGACATTGATATAAACAAGCCTTGGCTGGTAAAAAGCGCCCACCATGTTTTTGCTTCCGTCAAAGTCAATGCCTGTTTTTCCTCCTACACTGCTGTCTACCTGGGCAAGCAGTGTAGTTGGCAACTGTATAAAATTAATGCCTCTTAGAAAGGTTGCAGCCACAAATCCTGTAATGTCCCCCGTGACTCCTCCTCCGAGTGCCAAAAGCGAAGATTTCCGATCAAATTTGGACTTTATAAGAAATCTGTATATATCTTTTACGGTATCAAGGTTCTTGTGCTCTTCACCTGCTTCAATAACAAATGAATAAGCATCATAACCTGCCTCTTTTAAGATATCCATGCAAGGCTGCAAGTAAATTTTTGCCACATTTGTATCCGTTATTACTGCAACCTTTCCCTCTGCTTTCAAAGCAGCCATGCATTTGCCTATACCAACGAAGTTATTTGTAACATAAATCGGATAACTTCGTTCCTTTAGATTTATGTTGAGTTTAATCAAATGACCACCTCGTTAAACTTTTACCACGGTAAAGTTTGCCTTCTCTCCGTTTATATTCCAGTCTTTGCTGTAGCCTTCCACTTTACCTTCCTGTATAGTCGTGGCAAGAACTTCCTCAGCTATTACGCTGCTGTTCCTTTCCATGATTTCTCCAATGCGCTTGTTGTCACTATAATACAGCTTTATGCGGTCCTGTACTTCAAAACCGGCTTCCTTTCTCATGGTCTGCACTTTGCTTATTATCTCCCTTACAAATCCTTCTTCTATAAGTTCAGGTGTAAGGTTGGTATCAAGTACAACAGTTATATCCTTTTCGGTTTCAGATACAAATCCTTCCTTCTGTTTTACTTCCACAAGCACATCGGATTCGCTTAACTCAACATCATTTCCGTCAACTTTTAATGTAATGGTCCTTCCTTCCCTAAATGCTTCCATGGCTTTTTTGCCATCAATCTCTTCAAGTGCCTTTGCTATTTGCGGAACCAGCTTGCCATAACGCGGGCCAAGAACACGCAGCTGGGGTTTGAACCTGTATTCCGTAAAGTTGTCTGCATCATCGGTAAAGATTACTTCTTTAATGTTAAGCTCATCTGCCACAAGTTCCTTAAACATTTCAGGCAGTTCAAAACCTGCTTTAACAAACATTTTGCCTATCGGCTGCCTGTTCTTTATATTTGCGGCATTTCTGCAGGCACGGCCCTGTACAACCAGCTTTAATACCAAGTCCATATTCTTTTCAAGTTCTTCATCAATATACCTTTCTTCGCATACAGGGAAATCGCACAAATGCACGCTCTCAGGCGCTGACTTGTCTATGGATTTAACCAGGTTCAGATAAATTTCTTCAGCCATGAAAGGTACAAAAGGAGCCGCAACTTTGACAAGGGTTGAAAGTACTGTATATAGTGTCATATATGCATTTATCTTATCCTGGGTCAATTCTTTTTCCCAGAACCTTTCCCTGCTCCTTCTGACATACCAGTTGCTCAGCTCATCAACGAAATCCTGTATCATCCTTGCAGACTCTGTAATTCTGTAATTGTCAAGGTTGCGTTCCACGTCAGCAATGAGGGAATGCAATCTTGACAGTATCCACTTGTCCATGACCGACAGCTTATCGTATTCAAGAGTGTACTTTGTGGCATCAAAATTGTCTATGTTGGCATAAAGCACATAGAAAGCGTATGTGTTCCAGAGGGTACCCATAAACTTCCTCTGCACTTCACTGACCGCCTCTTCATAGAACCTGCTTGGCAGCCACGGAGCACTTGCCGTGTAGAAATGCCACCTTACTGCGTCTGCTCCTTGCTTGTCAAGAACGGTCCAGGGATCGACAACATTACCCTTATGCTTGCTCATCTTCTGCCCTTCTTTGTCCTGAACCAGGCCAAGAACTATAACGTTTTTGTAAGGGGATTTATCAAATAATAGCGTGGAAATTGCCATAAGGGTATAGAACCATCCTCTTGTCTGGTCCAGTGCCTCGCTTATGAAATCGGCAGGGAAGTTTTCATTGAAAATTTCCTCGTTTTCAAAAGGATAATGCCATTGAGCAAAAGGCATGGAACCGGAATCAAACCAGCAGTCAATAACCTCGCTTACCCTCTTCATCCTGCCTGTTCCGCATTCAGGGCACTTAAGATATACATTGTCAATGTACGGCTTATGGAGCTCAATGTCGTCCGGCACGTTTTCTCCCATTTCCTTTAATTCTGCAATACTGCCGACAACGTGCCTGTAGCCGCACTGGCATTCCCAGATTGGAAGAGGAGTACCCCAATATCTCTCACGGCTTAAGCCCCAGTCAACGACATTCTCAAGGAAATTACCGAATCTTCCGTTTTTAATGTTGTCCGGAAGCCAGTTTACCGTCTGGTTATTTGCCAAAAGCCTGTCCCTGACCGCAGTCATCTTTATAAACCACGTATCGCGCGCGTAATACAAAAGCGGTGTATCGCATCTCCAGCAGAAGGGATATGAGTGTTCATAATCAACGGTTTTGTACAGTAAATTCCTGCTGTCCAGATTCTTAATTATATCCGGATCCGCATCCTTAACAAATACGCCTTTCCATGGAGTTACCGCATCCACGAATTTGCCCTGTTCATTTACAAGCTGTACAAAAGGCAGGTCGTAGGCTCTGCCTACTTTAGCGTCATCCTCACCGAAAGCGGGTGCCGTGTGCACAATACCTGTACCGTCGGTAAGGGTTACAAAGCTGTCTGCGACTACATAATATGCTTTCTTGTCAGGCTTTACGAAATCGAACAGGGGTTCATATTCTATTCCCACCAGGTCCTTGCCTATCATTTTTTCCAGA
Organism: Bacillota bacterium; assembly: GCA_023621975.1. The sequence goes on from JAMOAC010000132.1 coordinate 10,322, forward strand.
ATTTCATAAGGCTCTTCGATAACCGATTCTACAAGGGCCTCGGCCAAAATATATTCTTCATCCGAACACTTTATTCTGACATAAGTCTCGTCAGGATTAACCGTCAGGGCAACATTTGAAGGAAGCGTCCACGGAGTGGTGGTCCATGCCATCAGATATGCCTGTTTTTCGCCTTTTATGGCAAATTTGACATATATTGACGGTTCTTTGACATCCTTATACCCCTGTGCCACTTCATGGCTCGACAATGCCGTACCGCAGCGTGGACAATAAGGTACAATCTTATGGCCTTTATAAAGCAGCCCCTTTTCCCATATCTTTTTCAGTGCCCACCATACTGATTCAATATAGCTGTTATGGTAAGTTACGTAAGGATTATCCATGTCGGCCCAAAAACCTACACGGTCACTCATCTTTCTCCATTCTTTTTCATATTTCCACACACTCTGCTTACACTGTTGTATAAAGGGTTCGACGCCGTAATCCTCAATTTGCGACTTTCCATTGATGCCAAGCATTTTTTCAACTTCAAGCTCAACGGGAAGCCCGTGAGTATCCCATCCTGCTTTTCTCAGAACTTTATATCCCTTCATTGTCTTGTATCTTGGAATAATATCCTTTATAACCCTGGTCAGTATGTGCCCAATATGAGGCATTCCATTGGCTGTAGGAGGGCCGTCGTAAAATGTAAATACCGGGCCTCCTTCTCTATTGCTAATACTTTTCTTAAAAATATCATTTTCTTTCCAGAACTCCAGTACTTTCTTTTCTCTTTCCACAAAATTCAAGTCGGTTGAAACCTTGTTGTATATCATCCAGTCTTACCTCCCAATCTATTCAAATATTATCCTGCAGACCCATATATTAAAAAACCCTCTCAATCCGAAAAAGGGACGAGAGGGTATTGCTCACGCGGTACCACCCAAGTTTATTATTTTTATATTTGCAAAAATATAAAAATAATCACTCATCTGGAAGTAACGGTCTCCGCCGGCATCCCTTACTCAAACAAACAAATGCTTTTCAGGTAGCAACTCGTGGATGATTTTCATGAGCTAACCTTACAGGTATCACACCAACCACCTGCTCTCTTTGAAGGTATTACTCACTACTCGTTCCAGTCATCGTTTTTAGCAATATTGTGTTGTTCAGTTATGAATTATAATATAATATCAATCAACGGAATGTCAAGTATCTTCCGATATCTGCTTCAACATCTCAAGCTGTGACATAAGAAGCGTTTCAGTTTTTGTTTTAAAAATATAAAGCTTCTTCTTCAATTCCTCATATTCATATCTTATTTTTGCAACTTCCTGATTTGCTTCGTTTATTATTTTCTGAGCTTTTATTTCTGCTTCCTTAATAATGTTTTCGGCTTTTTCATAGGCATTCTTTTTTATGTCCTCACTGGTTTGCTGTGCTGCCATCAGTGTATTCTGGAGCGATTCTTCTATAGTTTTATAATGCTGCAAACCTTCATTAAGCACAGCAATTTTATCTTTTAATTCAATATTTTCATGTATGTACGCAGTATAATCTTCTATTATCTTGTCAAGTACTTCATTGACCATGTCTTCGCTATAGCCCATAAAAGACTTCTTAAAAGTAAGATTTTGTAAATCATTTGGCGTATAATTCATATTATTACACCTCTCCGAAAATGCACTATGAAAAATCCAAACAAAAACCCAATACCACACCTATACCATACTTAAATCAACAACGGAATCAAACGGTATCAAAAAAGAATACTGCGTATCAACCCTATAATCAAAAACACAATAATCCCGGAAAAATCTATCATCATATATCTTCCGTACATAAACCTCGCCAGCAATTCCCTCACAGGTGCCAGCAGCGGCTCTGTTATCTGGTACAAAAGCCTTACTAGAGGGTTGTCCCTTGAAACAGGAAACCATGAAATAATTGCGCGAATAAAAATGGCATACTGCATAAAGCCAAGTAAAAAATTTATGGCTCCGAATATTGCTCTGGTCATTAAAACCTCCCGATTATTTTACCCAGGGAAATACAGCTTTGTTCCTCAACTCGTCCTTGAAGTCGCTCATTATATCTACGTTGTTCGGCGCTATGACAAATATTCCGCTGGATACCTTTTGGATATTACCGTCCAGTGCGTATACAGCTCCGCTGAGGAAATCAATTATTCTCTGCGCCAGTTCCTTGTCCAATTCTTCAAGATTGACGATTACAGGCTTTTTGTTCTTCAGATGGTCGCATACATCCTGTGCATCATCAAATGTCTCAGGCTGAGTAACAACTACCTTGAATTGAGAAGCTGAGTGGATATTAACCACCTTGTTTTGGTGCCTTCTGCCCGAATGCTGCAGAAACTGTGGTTGGGACGGTTCTTCCTTTTCGTTTTCCATTTCTTCCTCCAGCAAATCTTCTTCATCGTCTTCCGCTTCCCAACCTACAAAATTCAACACCTTGTTAAACAGATTTGCCATTGTGCCTTCCTCCTCTTCATCATTAGTATCTTTTTCCAAAAATTGCAGTTCCGATTCTGACCATATTTGAGCCTTCCTCGATTGCAACCTCAAAATCATTGCTCATACCCATGGAAAGGTAATCCATATTTATATTATCGGTATTTTCCTTACTTATGTCAATATATAATTTATGCAGCTCCCTGAAAACAAACCTCACTTCTTCAGGGTTTTCAGCAAACGGTGCAATGGTCATTAAACCTCTTATCCTAATATTACCGTATTTTGCCACCTCTTTCACAAAGTCGTACGCCTGTTCCACGTATATGCCTGATTTTGTTTCCTCCTTTGCCACATTCACCTGTACAAGCACATCGACAACCCGCTTTATCCGTTCGGCCCTTTTTTGAATCTCCTCTGCCAGCTCAATCCTGTCCAGGGAATGTATCAAGGTAACCTTATCAATTACATGTCTTACTTTATTTGTCTGAAGCGTACCTATCAAATGCCAGTTACACCTTTCACCAATTATATCGTACTTTTTGCACAATTCCTGAACCCTGTTTTCACCGATGTCTGTAACGCCAGCATCTATCGCTTCCATTATTCTTGCAACGTCAACTGTCTTTGTTACGGCTACAATCTTTATGTCTTTCAGGTCTCTCCCGCTCTTTCGGGCAGCACGTTCCACCCTTAATTTAATTTTTTCTATATTTTCCTTTATTATTCCTGCATTTTCAGTGTTCATTTATTTATTATCTGACCCTCCTCTATATTTTGCGGATTAATTATATATGTATCATAAAGGCTTATACCACGCCCTCCACTGTCGTCAGCGCTTTTTATAATTGCATATTCGCCGCTTGCAGCAACTATTTCCACATCTCTTATGGTTGCATAGTTTGCTTTGACCAGTATTATTTTTGCCCTTTTATTATCCAGGTCAACATCCAGCAGGCTTCTTAAGGGCACTTTCAGGCCTTCATACGAATTCCTTATCAGGTCAATGTTAACCTTCCTCATACCCGCTGTCTCATCAATACACCTGTCAATTCCTATTACAATAACAACCTTTCCGTTTTCTTCTTCGGACATATGTTCTATAGTTCCCCTTATTTCCTTGTCAATATCGTATATCCTTACTCTTGGCTTCATTCCTACCTCGAAATTTTTTGCTTTGTCAGCTTTAACGGTAATGGCTATATAACATTTCATATTGTCTATAACCTTTACATAAGGCTTGCCTGTATAGACATCGCGCATATTGACATCAGCGTCAGGTATGGATATTTTCAAATTTTCCAGGTATTCAACGGTAAGTTTGTCAATGGCAGATGGATTTAGTTCATCTTCCAATCCGTCTATTACGTACGAAACTATCCCTGAAGACTCTGAAATCTCTCCTTTTGTATTGTTTTTTATTTTGTTCTGAAGTGTGTCCCTCTCATTTTTCAATTGATTAATATATGCGTCCGCAGTGGATCGGCTCCCGTAAATCTCAGCTTTTTTTTGAATCAGATTGTCTATTTCCGACTTTAACTGTTCAGTTTTAACAAGGCTGTTGTTGTTAGCTTCGTCCACTATAACCCTTATTTTTTTGCCAATCTCACTGTCTAGCCTTTCTATGTCTTCAGAAAAGAAATCCCTGTTTTTATTTTTTTCTATCTGGGCTTTTATTATCTTATGATTGTAGTCTTCGAGTTCGTCAAGCAATTCCAGCGATGAATTTGTCATCAGTGTGGCAATCCTGCCACCTGCAGCAACCTTCTCTCCCTCTTCCACTTCGGGAATATATTTTCCGTCAAAGGAAGATTTATATACTTTTTCACTTCTTATTATAATACCATCCGCATTTATTGAATCTTCCAGTATTCCGTTTCTCAAGTAATCGGTAGTAATGTCTTTTTCAATTATCCAGTGGAGTACGGAGGGTATGTAAAGCAATAAAAACATCAGCAAGACAAAACTGCCTATTTTAAACTTTTTTCCTTTGTTCTCCATGTCCATAGGCGACCTCTCAAAATACCTTTTTGATTCATCAGTTCAATCGAAGTTAATACACCGAGCTTCACATGCTCAAATGTCAGTCCGCCTTGCATATATGCAATATACGGAGCCTTGATAGGTGCATCGGCACTTAATTCTATGGAGGCACCCTGGACGAACGCCCCTGCAGCCATTATAACAGGGTGTTCATATCCAGGCATATTCCATGGCTCGGGCGTGACATAGGAATCCACCGGCGAGCCTTTCTGTATTCCCTGGCAGAAAGAAACAAGATAATCTTCACGATTGAACCTTATCGCCTGGATTATATCGCTTCTCTTCTCTTTGCTGGAAGGTGATGCTTCAAAACCGAGCTTCTCCATAAGTGCCGCACAGAAAACAGCTCCTTTAAGGCTTTCGGCAACCACATGGGGTGCAAAAAACAAGCCCTGGAACATCAGCCTGTTCTGCCCCAGAGAAGCGCCTACTTCTTTGGCCAGGCCGGGTGCAGTAAGCCTGCATGCCGCATTTCTTACGTATTCCTGCTTTCCGGCTATATATCCGCCTGAAGTGGCAAGTCCGCCTCCCGGATTTTTTATCAGAGAGCCTGCTATAATGTCAGCACCAGCTTCAACAGGCTCTTCGGTCTCCACAAATTCACCGTAGCAATTATCCACCATAATGATAACATTTTCTTTTATGTTTTTTATAAAATCTACTGCTTTTCTTATATCTTCAATTTTCAGGGACGGACGCCAGCTATAACCCCTTGAGCGCTGTATCAATACCATTTTCGTTTTGTCATTGATGGATTTTCTGATATTTTCATAATCTATTTCGCCGTTATCCAGCAGTTCAACCTGTCTGTATGTAATTCCAAATTCCTTCAGGGAACCTTCCCCGTGGCCCCTTATGCCTATTGCTTCCTCCAGTGTGTCATAAGGCTTTCCTGTAACGGACAGCAGTTCATCACCGGGCCTCAAATTGCCGAAAAGGCACAGCGCAATCGCATGCGTCCCGGACACTATTTGATGCCTTACGAGAGCATCTTCTGCCTTGAAGACGTCAGCATAAACCATATCCAGTACTTCGCGGCCCCTGTCTCCGTATCCGTAACCCGTGCTTCCTGCAAAATGCGATTCACTGACGCTATTGTTTTGCATTGCCTTTATTACCTTCAGCTGGTTATATTCCCTGACTGCTTCTATCTCTTTTGTAATACAACTTATCTCCTTTTCAACTTCTTCGGCCAAATCCAAAATATTGCTGCTGATTCCGAATTCTTTTATCAGATAGTTCCTTGTCCGCTGCTCCATCTTGCTACCTCCGTCAATAAAGCCATCACGTTTTTACTATATTCTATACAACTCACTAATCCATTTCAACCTTAATTTGGACATGCATTCCCGGGCAATGCTTGATTTTTAAAGTTCTGTATTGTAATATTAAGCGGGTGATAAAATTTTGCGTCTAACTTACTGCATAACACAGGAAGACAGCGGCAGGAAAGTCGAAGCCATATTAAAATACAGGCTGAATCTGTCCAACAGATTTATTAAAAAACTTAAATACGCGAACAGGATACTTTGTAATTCATCTCCTGTACATGTCAACCATGTTGTAAAAAACGGAGACGTAATAGATGTATTGATCGACATGCAGGAAGAAGAAACAGACGTTGCTCCTGAAAATATACCCATTTCCGTCATTTACGAAGATGACAGCCTGATTGCAGTGAACAAGCAGGCCGGTATTGTCGTCCATCCGACATCAAGTCATCAATCAGGTACAATTGCAAATGCCCTGGCATATCATTTCAAAAATAAAGGGGAAAAAAGAAAAATTCGTCCTGTCAGCAGGCTTGACAGGGATACTTCCGGAATCATCATATTTGCCAAAAATCAATTTGTCCAGGAACAGCTCATTCAGCAAATGGCCTCAAAAACCTTCACCAAGGAATATATAGGCGTGGTCAGCGGAACAGTGGCAAATAAAGCCGGAACAATAGACCTGCCTATAGAACGGAAACCGGGCAGTATAATGGAGAGACATATCTCACCGTCGGGTGCAAAGGCAGTTACACATTATGAGGTTATTGAATACCTCAACGACGCCACTTGTTTGAGATTTTTTCTTGAAACAGGCAGAACCCATCAAATTAGGGTGCACTGCCAGGCCGTCGGCCACCCGTTAATCGGTGATACATTGTATTCAAACAGGCCTTCAGACTTAATAAGCAGGCAGGCGCTTCATTCAAGCCGTGTAAGTTTCATACATCCTTTAACACAAAAACGTATTATGCTTACAGCACCCCTTCCGCAGGATATTAAAGACCTTATGGAAATATTGCGAAAATAGTCAGGCAATATTTACACTATTTGTCTCAAATGGTATTATATAAATACTTGCTGGGGGGTGAAATACAGTGGAGATACTGAAAGACAGGTATAGCATTACCGAACTTAGCCAGAGATTAAATACAACCGACCATACATTAAGATATTATGAAAAAGAATTTAACATAAACGTTCCAAAGGACAGCCGCGGCAGGCGTTACTATACGCCGGAACTTGCAAACCTGATGTATAAAATCAGGCAAATGAGAAGTGAAGGCCTCCAGATTAAAGCTATACGTAAAATTCTTATCTCAAACAACATGATCGACGAACCACCTCCTGTAGTTATGGGTCAGGATACCGCCGAAAAGCCCCTTGCGGTTACCGGCAATATTGAAAAAAACAGTAATATAAAAGTTTTCTTTGACGAATTAAAATCAGATATTACAGCCAGTGTAACAGAAAGTGTGACAAAAAACGTATCACAGGAAAT
>JAMOAC010000535.1 GCA_023621975.1 Bacillota bacterium
AGACGAATAACCATGTAAAGGGGGTCAAAATGTATTTTGTGAGGTCATTAATAATGTTGACCCGTTTTGAAATGAATTATACATGTGTTATTAATTTTTTTAAAAAATTTTTATATTTGTACCGTGGCTTCATTGCAACTCATACCATGGCTTCATTGCAGCCTTCCGCTATTGCCTTGAAATTTTTCCGACGCATTGCAGAAAGCCACGAATACCTCACCATATATTTTTTTCCCTGGGCTTTCTCAGTCAAATTCATAATTTTTTTCTCACATTCCTCCGACGTTGCAAACAGCATGCCTTCAACGGGATCCAAGGAAGGGTGAATTACCGGTATAACTGCGGAGAAATCAGGGATGTTGCCGCATCTCCCGCTCTAACCACGGCAGAGCCCAAAAGCAAAATGGAACTTTATGGAATTGCAAATATTGCACAATATTCGGCATCGGAATCTGGAATAATATGAATAGTTGATATGAAGAAAAGGAGGTAATAATGGTGTACAATGCGAATAATGAAAGAAAAGGCAGGAAGGAAAAAATCCTGAATGCCGAAAGCCTGAATATCGATTCAACCCTTGAAGAAATATCGAAACACCTGGGCACTGACGAAACCCTCATTCTTGATGTAGGTAACAATTATTTCAACCAGATGGACAAAATATATGATACTCTTATTATGAGAGGATATGATGTCAAAAAAACATTTGTAAACGGAAGGAATCAGATTATTGTAAATAACAGGGAAAATGTATAATTTTTCCGGTCAGGGGCCGGGCTGCTCAGGCTGGCAGGTGAAAAAGGCCGGCGGGCTATTAAATACGGCGTTAACTGCATGCGGGTTTTTGACGATATACAATAATAATATATCAATTAACAGTGCTTATAATTTGGGGGTAAATGCGGAGGTACTGTGCAATGAAGGGTTCAAGAATGAGAGGTTCAAAAGGAATTATATCTGTTTTGCTTGCATTTATAATTTTCATCGGTTTTATACCCGCAGGTGTTTATGCAGCTTCCCCGGTGGAAGTTGCAGTGGAAAGTTATATTAACGGGAACGCTGTAATACGCTGGGAAAACATTTATTTGGCAGAAGAGATCAGGATAAGTTACAAGCAGCCTGACGGCAACGATAAGGAAATTCTCCTGGGTCCGGGTGCTACTTCATGCGAATTAAGCGGCCTTCAGGATAACTTTATATATGAAATAAAGATAGAGGGAAGGGACGGCAACGGAGTACTGGTTGGAAAAGGGCTTCTGTTTTTCCTTCCCGGCATTACTTTTGAATCTTCATTTGTACCGGAACCAGTCATTGACACTGACGACGGGTCTACCTGCGTACCGCCGTACGATTCAAAGGGCGGGCGTGAAATAGGAACAAAACCAAGGCTTAATGTGAAGTGGACCGTGCCCCGAATCTTCAACGGTACGGAACTTGTATATGCCGATGAGGCACTTGATTACATAGAAGCGCGTATTAATGAAGTGTACGGCACTTCATGGGATATTGGCAGTTTCAATTACAAAATAAACATTTCGCAGGACAAGGGGGACATGAGCGGCAACGCTGCCGTACTTATCAATAAAGAATCAACCGGATACAAGGCTGTCGTGTCGGGCAGTTCATTATCTTCCGGGGTAAGGTTTGACAGTTCGAGCGGGCGTATGGATTTTGACCTGATCGGAAGAAAAGACAGGAATACCAGCCTTCCGGATGCGGAACAGTACGGGCTTCCTCACCCCGATATTTTACCCGGCACGGTATACTTCATGAACATACAGATGGTTATTGACGGATATCAGGATGCCGTGGTAATGGGGGCTGACGGCACAAGCCCACTGAAAGGGAAGCTCTATACATATACCTCTATAAGGTTCCAGCTTTCAAAAGATGAAGCGGGCAATATATATGTCAAGGTATATACATTGAACCAGGGAAGCCTTATGCTGCCGGATTTGTATTACGAAGTACAGACAAATACGGTGGATTCCGCTTACGGCTGGACCACCAGGGCAAAGATAGACCCTGACTATTTCAAGGATTCCTACGGAAGAAACCAGGAGTTCGGCATAATTCCCATTGTAGGGGCCAGCACCCAGAACAAGGTTTATTACCGGGTCATAACTTCATCGACCAGCGATGATGTTATAAAGTCCCAGACCCTTCCGTATGTTATGGACCTTGACAGGACGAAACCTCCAATACCCAAAGGTATAAATATTATAGACAGGAACCTGGTGGTAGGCACCATTACGGATGCGCAGGGTGAAAGGAAAGGGATTTCCACCGATGTGACCATTTCATGGGACAGGCCGTTAAACTGGGATGAGATTAAGAATAACGATGATGAGGACAATGACCTGTACTATTGCTTTGTCCTTAATATAAGCCAGTCTGACATAACAGAGAGGCCTTATCCTTCTTTGATTGACAACGTCAACGGTATAAGCTACGAAGATTATTTCCCTGCCAAATACAGGCTGGTGAAGTATGTAAACGCAAGAACGGCAAATCTGCCGGACAGCGTTGAGGATAAAATAAGAGAGAACGGAAACCGCCTTGAATATACGTTAAGAGGGTTTGACCTGTTTACCTGGACAGACAGCAATGGAGTAAAACACGACTTTTCCCAGGACCTTCGTTCAAGGCTTGGAATAGAAGCTGATTATCCCGCTTTTCTTCTGTCTAACAGGGTATATTACCTGCAGATGTTTACCGTGAAAGGAAATCCTGAAACAGATGAAGCGTTTGATAATACTTCCGACAGGTCTGTAACCGTTAGTTTTACCACACTGCCGGCAGATCCAAAGGAAGTTCCGCTTCCGAGCAATTTCAGCCTTGCACCGTCCAACGGCAATACATATGTGATCGAGGAAGAGGTCGTAGACGGTGTTACCCGCAAGGTAACAAGCAATATTATCAGGCTGCGTTTTGACGAGATCACCGGCCTTAAGTGGAAAGACTATACTACCAACAACTTCAGCAACAAAATATATTATGACCTGTACATGAGCACAAGCCCGGATAAGGGTTATGTGCTTGTTGGTACAACTGACAGTGAGCATGATGAGTTTGCTTCAAAAAACAATGTCAAATTTGAAGCAGTAAGGGAAGGCCAGCGCAGGTACATTGAAGCTATAATAAAGGATTTTGAAAATGATCCTGCTGTTACATCATTTGGCAGAAAGCTTACTCCGAATACCACGTATTATTTCAAGATCAGGACAAGGCTTGTAATGGCCAGGAAGGCGGAAGATCCCGATAATCCGCTTGTATATCCGGACGATTATGATGTAAGGGAATCGAATTTTTCGCAGATACTTCCTGTGACAACGGTAAAAGGCGAAATTACCGAGCCGGGTCCTGATGAGAAAATCCCTGTGGCTCCTGTGGATTTCCACATAGCGGTAGATGAAAACGGCAACCAGTTGTTGACAAGTACCAGTGTGGTATTTGAATGGGAGCGGAAGGAAAGTGACGTAAAATATATTCTTATAGCCACATCGGAAAGGCTGCCGATGAACGCTGATCCTTCCATGTATATTAATGATCCAGTATACCAGGATTTCAAAAGGTATTTCAATATAACCGGCGATACAGGAGATGGTGATTACAAGGTAGGCATAGAGCTGGATCCGGGCCTTGATGAACAGCAGT
>JAMOAC010000361.1 GCA_023621975.1 Bacillota bacterium
GAGATAGTTGTGCTCACAAACAAAGGGATAGAGGAAAAAGGTACCCACGAAGAGCTGCTGAAGCTGGGCGGCATATATGCAAAGCTGTATAATGCCTGAGTAAAGCCTTAAGCGGAAAGATACTTCAAGTCATCTGAAACCTTTTGCAGGGAATAAATTGACTTGTTTCCATTGAAGACATAAGCGACCGCCGAAATTATGAAAAAATACGGCAGATATTTGAATCCAAATATTTCTCCTCCGATGAAAATAGGGGCAAGGATTGTATTTGTGGCACTGCCGAACACGGCAACGTAACCAAGGGCTGACGCAAGTTCGTTTGGCAATCCCAAGGCCGGTGAGATTACAGCTCCCAGGCTTGCGCCTATCGAAAAGAGAGGGACTAATTCACCGCCCTGAAATCCGACACTCATGGTTAAAATTGTAAACAGGAATTTAAACAGCCAGTCGTATACGTATATTTTTCCATTTGAAAAGGATGCTTCTATTATGTTTGATCCCGAACCTGCGTATCTGCCCTTATGCAGAATTAGAAGCAAAGCGCTTAATACACAACCGATGATGAAAATTCTTAAAATTGCATTACTGATATGGTTATTGAGGAACTTTTTGGAGAAATTCAAAGCAAAGGCGAACAGGCCTCCGATAATACCGAAGATGATACCCAGCAGGGAAATTTTCAGAATAAGGTATACATTGAGCTCTAATGGGCAATTCAGATTTACACTGAATTTTTGAAGGCCTAGAATCTGTGATGTATAGCTTCCAATAAAAGACGCTATCATACAGGGAAACAAAGCACAGTATTCAACCGAACCGGCAATAAAAACTTCCATGGCAAAGAAAGAAGCGGCTATAGGTGTTTGGAACAGCCCTGCAAATCCTGCAGACATACCTGCTATAAGAAGAATTTTGGAGCTGTTTTTAATGCTAAGCCGCTTTCCTATGGAATGGGCGACAGTTCCGCCTATCTGAACGGCAACGCCTTCACGTCCTGCACTGCCACCAAACAGGTGTGTCAGCCATGTACTGGCCATTGCCAATGGTATCAGCCTCTTTGGTATGGTGTCTTCTTCGTTAAATTCCACCGAAAAAATGAGTGACATCCCTTTTATGCTGTCCTTTCCTAATTTGGAATAAGCAAATACTATTAGCACACCGGCTAAAGGGAGTAGCGGTATTAATTTAAAAACGTGATTATTTCTTATATTATTTATTTCCAACAGGACCTTGCCGAAAAGAGTGTCAATTGCGCCCTCTGCAATTCCTATCACAACAGCTATAAGGCCTAATAACAATACGTCCCTGTAATTACCAAGCGTCCTTTTAAGTGCAGGCATTTTTGTTGTTCCCTTCTTCCAAAATAAAAAGCTAATAATAAAAAGCTAATAATCTTGTGAACAAACAGGATCATTAGCTTAAGAAACAAATTGATTTTAAATTCGGAGTTAACTTCATTCTTTTTTATTATACTCACTAATAGTGCCAATATCAATAATGCAATAATAAATAAAATCAATATCAATAATTCACTGAAAGAATAAATGAAACCGGATCAATTGATTGGTACGGAACAAAATTTAAAATGGCAATGGGAAAAGGAATTGCTTATATTGGCAAAAAGTTTGTCATATAGTGTCGTATTTTGAAATTGTTGCATAATAAGATTACAATTGACTTTTTTGTTTATGAGAAGTAAAATAATTAAGAGTATGGGAAATATTTAGGATAGTGGTAACGATCAGGAAAACTCATTAAAATCTATACAGACTCCATATTTAATATTACAGACTCCATAATTAAATTAAAACTAATATTACAGACTCCATAATTAAATTAAAATAAAGGTAAGTTGATAGTAATCATGAAAAAGCTGGTTATCTCTATTATCGTATTTATTATAATATTGATTGTTTTTGCAGTATATATAACTCTTACCGGGCGTGAAATAAGTGTTGCAGATGACAGTTCAGATTATGATAATTTCAAATATCATTTTGTCATTATAACACAGCAATATGATGATACTTTTTGGAGTCAGGTTGAAGAGGGAGCAAGGTCAGCTGCTAAAAACATCAATGTTGCCATACAGTGCATAAAGTCTGAGCATACAGAGGTATCACATGAAATTGAATTGCTTGAACTTGCAATTGCATCTAGGGTTGACGGCATTATTACCCATGTACTTGAAGAGGACAAGTTTGTTACTGTTATAGATAAAGCTGTTGAACGTGGCATACCTGTAATAACCATAGATACTGATGCCCCTAAAAGTAAAAGAATTTCATATGTGGGAGTCAACAATTATGCCGTAGGTGAAAAGGCTGCAAATGAGTTGCTGAAGGAAATTCCGGAAGAACCGGTAATTGGAATCATTGTCGACAACCATAAATCAAATCGGCAAAACATTATGATTCAGGGTTTTGTTGACAGACTTGCTGAAAAAGAAATAGAGGTTAAAAAAGTTATTGACATATATAATTCTGACGCCATGGAAGCAATGGACAAGACTCAGTTATTGATGAGTTCCGATCCCAGTATAAACATTCTGTTCTGCACCAACTCAGTTAGTACACTTGGAGCCGCAAGAGCCATTGTTGATTTAAACTTGGTTGGAAAGGTAAAAATCATTGGTTTTGGCGATCACCCTGAAATCAGGCGGTTTGTAGAAAAAGGGGTTATCAGCACAATAATTGTCCGGGATCCGTATTTGATGGGAAAACTGGCTGTTGAGAACCTTAATGATTACAAAAACGGAAAGACAATATCTGAATTTATTAACACTGATGTAAAGGTCATTACCAGGGATAACATCAAATATTTGAACAATAGGAGCGGCGAAGATGGTGTCAGATAAAAAATTTTTCAGTATTAAGAAGAAGTTGATATTGTTTTTTCTGTTTCTCATTATAACAATGTCAGTGGTAAGCTATATTGTATACATAAATTCTTTTTACACCACAAATGGATTTATCGTTTTGATGCGGAATCTAATTGTTTTGAATAATCTTTCTGACAACATAAAATTAATGCAACAGAACCTGGAAGAATATATAAACATGAAAACAGGTGAGGCTCTGAATAAATATAGTTTGTACTATGATAATCTAACCAGGGAAATTGAGCACTTTTCATTGGATTTTACTTCAGAGAGTGAATATATGGCATTTAATAATATAAAAGGAATGGCAATAACATACGCAGAAGAAGCCGACCAGGCTATCTGGGCCAGTAGGGGAAGGGATGCTGGAAAAGCCCTCATCCATATGAATGAATGCAAAAGAATATCCGGATTCATGAAGGAACAGATAAAATATCTTGTTTTAAGCTGCCTTTCAAGGAATGAGGTAATATTTTATTCCTTGACAAAAAACATGGGACATGTTCAGACGATAATTGTTTTATTTATATTTATTACCGGTGTTCTGACCATGATATTTGCTGTCGCTTTTTCAAAAAATGTGACACAGCCGATTTCGGATCTGACGCAGTCTGCCAAAAGTGTCTCTATGGGGATTTTTGACATTGAAGAGATCAAGCCCAGCGGAAACGATGAGATAAGCATTCTTGCGTCAGCTTTTAACATGATGGCATCAAATATCAAGAGATTGATAGATGAAATCAAAGAAAAAGCCGAAATTGAAAGCAAG
>JAMOAC010000477.1 GCA_023621975.1 Bacillota bacterium
CATTAATTAATCAAAAATTAATAGTCCAAATCTATATTTTGCCATTCTCATTGCTCTTCTTTGGAAAACAAAATAAACTCAAAAAAATTTTATAAAGTTATTGCATTTTTATTCATTATTATGTATAATTATAAAACAAATAAATAAAATATTCTTTGTTTCTCGTGGTATATAAGTATATTAATTGTCAATAGAGTGTTGGAAAGGAACGTGAACGAAATGGATTTATACAATTACATCCCTGAAAATAAATTCAATCAAAAACATTTATTAACCCTGCAAGATTATACCGCTGATGAAATAAATCAGATCCTCCATCTAGCCTTAGTCCTTAAATCAAAACAAAAAAATGGCATCCCCCACCCTATTTTACAGGGAAAAACCCTTGGTATGATTTTCTCAAAACCCTCCACCAGAACAAGGGTTTCTTTCGAAGTGGGGATCCAGCAGCTGGGGGGATACGGACTTTATTTAAACTCCCAGGATATTCAATTAGGAAGAGGCGAAACTATACAGGATACTGCTAAGGTATTATCCCGATATCTAGACGGAATTATGATTCGGACTTATGCACAGCAAGATGTAGAGGATCTATCGCGCTATGGCTCTATTCCAATTATCAATGGGCTGACTGATCTTTTTCATCCCTGTCAGATACTGGCTGATATTCTAACTATTTATGAAGTAAAGGGAAAATTAAAAGGCCTTAAACTAGCCTATGTTGGAGATGGAAACAATGTTTCCCATTCCCTTCTCATAGGCTGCACTAAGGTAGGCATGGATATATCAATTGCAAGCCCCAAAGGCTACGAACCAAAACCTGAAATCATAAACCTTGCAATGCAAAATAGCAGCTTATCTGGATCTAAGGTAGAAATTACTAATAGCCCGGAAATCGCAGTCAAAGCTGCAGATGTTATTTATACCGATGTATGGGCTAGCATGGGACAGGAAGAAGAAGCTGCAGAAAGGAAAAAAATATTTGCCCCTTATCAGGTTAATGCTCAGCTTATATCTTTGGCCCAGCAGGATGCAATATTTCTTCACTGTCTGCCTGCCCACCGCGGTGAGGAAGTCAGTGCAGATATAATAGATGGCCCTAAGTCATTGGTATTTGAAGAGGCGGAAAATCGTCTGCATGTCCAAAAGGCAGTCATGGCTCTATTGATGGGTAATAACATCAAAGTCTGAAAGGAGAGTAGATATGGATTTGGTTATAAAAAAAGCAACCTGGGCTGATGTCCCAGCAATCCACGAAATTACTCAGGCAGCCTTCGAAAAATATGCAAACGAGCTTGGAATGCCCGAACAAGTTTCTGCACTTAAAGAAACCGAGGAAATGATATATCAAGATCTCCAGACAAAAACCGTATTAGTCGCCTTTTTAAATGGGCAACCAGTAGGTTCTATTCGCTATGAAATTCTCGATGGACATATAGGCTATATTACCCGATTCGGGGTTAAACCAGATATCCACAATAAAGGAGTTGGAAGGGCTCTAATATTGGCAGTAGAAGAAGATGCAAAACAAAATGGAGTTACATTGCTCACCCTCCATACCGCTTCCAAGGTAACCCATTTGATTCGTTTCTACTATGGAATGGGATTTTACATCCTTTCAACATCCACTGATCGAGGATATGTACGGGCTCTACTCTGTAAAGAGCTGAGCCAAGAAAGTGCTATGCAGCTGGATCTTGTAAACATCAAATAAACTCGTTCCGCTGAAAATAAAGTTGTTCCTTCGGAATAGGTTCAAGGGAATAGGTTTAAGGAGCAAAGATATATCCAATAAAATAAATCAATCCTTCATAATCTACTTATCATGCTGATTACGAAGGATTTTATCTTTCTCTCTTTATCCCTTTCCCCTTATTACTTCACTCTGAAAAAGGAACAACTTTATTTACTTTTTTCCCTTCCATTTTTCCCATTTGATTCAATCCAACCATCTATTTTAAGGAACATCTTTATTTTCATCCATTTTATCCCACCCACTAGCCATGCGGGTTTGCGGACTTGGGAGGGAATGAGTTTATTTTATATTCACATTTAATGAATCAATCCTTTGTAATCAAGTTATTATACTGGTTACAAAGGATTTTATATTCCTATCTTTTTATCAAATCCGGTTGTTCTTTACTCTCTGTATTAGATTCTCATCTTTTCCCTTGATCATATCTTTTTTTTCTATAATACTCTGTTGGTCCGCCTGACGAGTCACTAATACCCCAATCTTCCCTATGGCGGCATGGTAAACAGGGAACGCCAGTATATCGCTCAAAAGAATCTTTAAGGTCAAAGCAACTCTGACTTCTTTCGCTCCCAAAGCCGGATGCGTTCTTTGAAACTCACCTCTTTATGTACCTTGTGCAGCATCCATTGATAGCCGAAACCGTCAGCAAATACGGCATTTGATACTTCGTACCCAGGTACAATCATATCAATTTCCACTCCAACCATTACAAGCACTCCTTTGCAGATTGTATTAATGAATTTCACTCACAAGTCATATTAATGTAATTTCATTCAAAAAAAGCTTTTTGCAACTTTAGCCACATGCATTCACATATAATTTTCACTGTACGCATTCATGGTATGCATTCATCTTTCAGTGAGCATGCCTGTGGTGAACATCCAGTATATGCCTGTGTTTATGCGCATGTACGCATTCTTCATGAGTATGAACATGAGTGTGTTTGCCAATTACGGTTTCTTCATGAAAGTGGTTGTGATGTCCGTCATCATGGCTATGGCTGTGCTCATGAGTTATTGCAATATGGTGGTGTTCATGATTATGTTCTTCTGTTGATGCAAAATACATAGCTATAATCATTATAGATAATGCGATAATAAATGAGGGGGCCGGTACCTCTCTGAAAATTATAAGTGACAATCCTGCCCCAATAAACGGTGATACGGCATAATAGGCACTCGTCCTGGCTGCACCCAGGTGCCTTTGGGCACAAATGTAAAAGAATATGCTTAAGCCATACGCAACAAAGCCTAATATTAATGCTGCAAATATCAAAGAAATATTTTTTACTTTTTCACCTAATATCAGCGCGACTACTAAAGAACCTGCACCGGAACCGAATCCTTTAATGATAACAACCTGTAAGGGGTCTTTTACGGATAATTTTCTCGTGCAGTTGTTTTCCAGTCCCCAGCAGGTACATGCCAGCAATACAAAAATTGAACCAGTCGAAAAGGAAAAACTGCTTACATCCTCAACAGATAAAATGATACTTGATATCGTAATAAGGAAAACAGCACCCCACAATCTTTTTCCTACAGGTTCCTTGAATAATATCAAAGCAATTAAAGAAGTGGCGACAATTTCAAAATTATTAAGCAGTGAAACATTAGCAGCAGAGGCCATATTAAGCCCTACCATTAAAAATACGGGTGCTGCAATATCCAATAAAACCATACCAATGGCATAAGGCAGTTCCTGTCTTGAAAGCCTTGCATCGGCTTTTTCAGCAGGCTTCTTTTGCCTTATTATATCGACGACAGACATACCTAACCCTGCACCAAGATAGAGAAAAGATGCCATCATTGCCGGTGGTATTTCTTTCAGTAAAAGTTTTGATACCGGTGAACTATTTGCGTACAACTCCGCCGCCAGTATGGCAAAAAATAT
>JAMOAC010000483.1 GCA_023621975.1 Bacillota bacterium
TTGCCTTAAAAGCCTTGCCGTTTTCCTCTCATTTTCCTCCAGCCTTTTTATTTCAGCTTTAAAATCTGTTACATTTAACTTTTGAGCATGTGCATTACGCTGCCTTATATTTTCTTCATACTTGCTTTTTGCTTCTTCCAAAGCTTTTTCAGTTTCCTTAAGGTTTTCAGCAACAGCATTTAATTCTGACCTGACTCCGTTTTCATCCGCCGTAATTTTCGACAGTTCTTCCGTAACAGCAGAAATATCTTCCCTGAGCCTTTCCGTTTCTTTTTCCCATTTGTCCGCCATCTTTTGCTTTAATTCGTTTTCATTCAGCATATCTGTAAGCTTTTGGCCTATTTCATCCAGTTCCGCGCCTTTTATTTCTTCCGGGAAAACTGCAAGGCCGTTCCCGTACTCCTTCCGTTTAATGCTTATATCTTCCTCTATTTGAAGCAACTGTCTTTCCAGGCCTTTAATATGTTCTTCCAGCTTAATAACATTGTTTTCAACCTCTTTATATTCTGACTGGGCTTCTTCAATAAGCTTCTGCTGCTCACCGAGCCTCTGTTCCACCTCATGTATTTCCATTTCATCCCGCATTGAGGCAGGCCTGGGATGATGAAGTGAACCGCATACAGGGCATGGCTCGTTTTCCCTAAGGCTTTTCGACAATATAAACGCTATATTGGCCTCATACTGCCCTCTTAACCCGTCAGCTTCCCGCTTCAAATCAACCAGCCTGTTTTCCAGCTCTTTTTTCTTAGCCTCAAGTTCGGCACTTCTTTGTTTGTACTGCTCAATATCTTTGACAATATCGTTTTTTCTCGCCAGGGCTATATCAATTTCCGATTTTTTAATCCTCAGGGTGTCCAAAGCAGCCTTTAAC
Source organism: Bacillota bacterium (assembly GCA_023621975.1). The sequence continues at coordinate 872 of JAMOAC010000483.1, forward strand.
GCATGATACAGGCTGATACCCTCCAGAATCTCATTCCTGTCAGCCGGTTTTGATTTTTCATGCTCCCTGAGCTCGTCCTTTAACCCGTTAAGCCTTTCCAGCGTCTTATTTTTTTGCAGTGCCAGTTCGCATTTGCTTTCTTCCAGCCTCTTTACCTTCAGCTTAAGCCCGTTGTATGCTGCAGCCAACTTGTCTATTTCATTCCTGATATTTTCGGCGTCATCCTCAAGCCTTGCACCTACCAGTACTTCATTTCTGTAATCCACGTCAATTTTGAGCAGTTCAATGCTTTTACCGTAGTCCTCTTCCAATTTTTCTGCCTTTTCAATCTCTTCCCTTTTACGCTTTATCTCCTCATCGCTGTCCCTTATCTTTTTCTTAATCCTGACATATTCCTCACGAATTTTTATCAGCCTGTTTTCAATTTCTTCACATTCTTTTCTGACTGCTAAAGCCTCGTTCAGTCGTGTCTTCTTTTCAATAAGCCTGGGTCTTTCTTCTTCCAGCTCTTTAGATGCTTTATCATATGCTTCCCTTGCAAGTGACAGTTGCTCATTAAGCTGCTTTAGCTGCTGCTTGACCGACTCAAGTTCTGCATTGGTCTTTTGCAGTTTTTGGGCAGTGTCCCTGTATTTTTCAACAAAGCTTACAATTCCGTCAGCCCTTACGGATGCTTCATAAAGCTGCTTCTTTAAGGCAATATCCTCAGAAAGCTTCAAATGTTCCTGTTCCTTTTCACGTACAAAATTCAGTTCATTTACAAGTTCCCATACTTCCTTTGCTTCACCGTAGCTTTGCTCAAGCAGCTTTAGCTCCATATCCAGCTTTTCTTTACGCTCTTTTGCTTCCTTCACTTTGCTTTCAGCTTCAACAAGCGTTTTCTCCGATATATCGCCCAGTCCTGACATCTCACCTTCTATGTACGAAAGATTGCTTTTCACTTCTGCTATCTTTCTTGACACTTTTTCGGTAAGCTGCCTTCCGTATTCTTCAAGATAAAACATGCGTTCCAGCATATCTCTCTTTTTTGCTTTCTCCATAAGGAGGAACTCCTGGAACCTGTTCTGGGGTAATACTACTGAATGCACAAAATCATCAAGCTTTAGCCCTATCAAATCCTCTATTTTTTCAGTAACATCCGAAGGCCTGTCCGCAAGTACTTTCTCCATCCCATCACTTATTTCAATCAATCTTGCCACTCTTGCCTCGGCAGACATTTCCGAACCTTTTTTTCTTCTGTAAATTCTTTCCACTCTATAAGTCTTTCTTTTGTCAGCCTTGAGAAGGTCGAACGTGAAAGATACCCTTACGCTGTCGCAATCTACGTTTATTATTCCCTGTGTACCCCTTAGAGCTCTTTGTACATTTCCGTATAATGCCAGCGTAATAGCGTCCAGCACGGTAGACTTTCCGCTGCCCGTTGGGCCAAATATGCCGAAAAGCCCAACCTCACCAAGCACATCAAAGTCTATGCACTGTTTTTCTTTAAAACTCTGCAATCCCTCAATTTCAAGATACCGTGGTCTCAAAATTAATCACCCTCACCCTGGCTTATGCCGATGTTTCTTCAGTAATATTCATTGCATTATCTTCCATGGCATCATCTTCATCTCTTTCATTCAGCACTTCCAGTAAAACGCTGAGCAGTTCCTCGGATATCTCCATACCTGTTTTGTATCTGTAGTAATCCATGAAAAGTTCATCAATTTTTCTTGTTTCCCTGTCCTTAATGTCCATAACCTCTTCAACTTCATTTATTATTCTCGGCCGGATGTTTATAATGCCGGGATTAAGTTCACGCAGCCTTTTTTGTTCCTCTGTCATTATGGGCCTGTCGGTATACACCTCGAGGTCGATCCATGCATTGCAATCCCTTCCTTCCTCACACCATTTAATAGCCTGCTCAATACCGTATTTAGCTTCCCATCTCCTCAGCGGTTTCCCGCAGTTCAGGTAAATCTCCTCAATCTTAGCGTCACAACCCGGTTTTGCTTCAACTATATATAAAGCTTTGCTGTAATCCGCCTCGGAAAAACTGTACGCAAGCGGTGAGCCGGAGTAATATGCCGGGCAGGATGCATCCTTTATCTGCTGCGGCCTGTGAAGATGCCCAAGAGCAGCATAATGTGCATTAGACGGAAGCGCATCCGGGCTGACGGTCATGGCACCTCCAACCTGCAGCACCCTCTCGGATTCCGATTCCTTTCCTCCCCTCATGAATATATGGCCTACGACAAGGTTAACTGTATCATTCCTGAAATTTTGGCTGAGCCTTGTAAAAATTTCCTTGATTTTATCGGAATAAGCCATTTGAATCTTTTCCTCGTCCGCTTCATCTGTCAGTAATTGATCCAGCCTTGTTTCGGAAGGGTAGGGAAGTGTGATAATCACCGCATTGTGCTCACAACCGCGAACGTTCAGTTCAAACCAGCCCATCCCTGATCGGACAACAGCAATACCGCCGCTTTCGCTTTTTATCACTCCCGGGTCGCTTCCGGGATAACCTAGCAGTATTATTCCGTTTTTGTTCGCAAGAGGAGTAGCTGCACATAACCTCTCAGGGCTGTCATGGTTTCCTGCAATAATTACAACTGCCCTTGTCCCCCTGTTACTCAGCCTGTCGACAGCCTCATAAAACAATTCTTCCGCTGCCGCCGACGGATTGTATGTATCATAAATATCCCCTGCTACAAGGACAACATCTATCTTTTCACTTTCAGCCACATCGCACAGCTGGTCAATAAACTG
>JAMOAC010000211.1 GCA_023621975.1 Bacillota bacterium
GTGTATTGATTAATATCATTTGTTAACAACATATTAATCTACCTTCTTAAAATCATTGTACACGGTATAAGCTATAGATATTTGCTCTTCAGAAAATTGTGGCTTTGTTTCTTTTATTTTGTCAACTATCTTTTCTTTGGTGTTATATCCGCGTTTGTACCAGTATGCAATAGAAGCAATAAGCTCATACCACTTAACAACGCTAATCTGTAGGTCATATTTTTTAATCTCATCCTCAAGGGCATTTACCTTTGATATCATGGCAGCATATGGAGGCTTAAAATTTTTCCCTTCAATATAATCATAACCTTCAGGTATAATTTGATAAGCTATACTAGTTAAATCTGTTGAATAAGGCCCATGAATATACCAATTATAACTATATCCAAGAGGTAGACCTATGTCTTGTGCTAAAAAAATTTTCTTCTGGAGGAGAATTCTATCGTTTATAGTGTCAAGTGACCAACACTTCAAATCACGCAATGCTATTGCAGTTGCTATTTGAGAGTTATTCATTTCTACCGCCTCCTTGTTTCTTATTATATGTTACTATTAATGTAAGAGCAACGTTTATTTTGTTATTACAAAATATTTTATTACAATATTTCCATGAATTTGTTTATTAGATTTTCATAATAAAAATAGTATGGTCTTTTCGTATTAAATTAAACCAATTTAGGTTCTAAATTGGTTTACAGAAAATACATCAATCTTGTTTCTTCAACCTTATGTAAAATTCCTGTTATTTATTTTCTGTCAACTCAATTCAACTTATTTTAAAACTTAAATTTATTTTAAAATACACCTTCGACATGTTCCAATGTACGCATTCCTGTATCGATTTATATGTAACTCAATCAGGAACCATCTGTCTATTACCAACAATAAAATCTAATTTTTACGCAGATAAAATCGTCAGGCTCTTTTGTGGGACAAAAGAACGACCGTCTCACCGTTGGTCGAGTTAATAAAATTGATGTCCGCGTCCAGAAAACATATAACCATCATTTTATCTGCCGCCCTTTCTATCACCTTGTTCTTGCAAATAGATTTCAACTTCCTGCTTAGATACTTTTCTTATTTGCGCCTTTGGCGACTGCCAAAAGGTCTCCTGCTGAAAAAGCGGCTTCATTTGCTCGCAGGTTTTTCCTTTGTTCTTTGCAAGATAATCCAGCAATTCATCAGTACTGGCGAATATTTTATATGACTTTCTACCACTTCCTCCGGTTATTTCATATATTCCGCATGGAGCTTTTTTCGTTACATCGGCGGTGCGGAGATACAGTTTGGCAATCTCCAATGACCTGAACGGGAAATTCCATCGCTGTAATCTTCTTTTCTCGTCCATTTCTATGCAAATACACCGGCTACAGGTTCCACAAATATACTGGGTATGATTTTCCAAACAATGCCTTGGCTCAATAAGGGGAGTAATTCTATTATCATCACTGTAGCATTCCGGGCATATATTCATATTTCATTCTCCATAATAGATAAGAGTTTTATTATTATGAGTTACCGGCAGCTTCGCCAGAGCATCCGTAATTCCACAGTCATAATACTCCGATTGGCTAAGTATTTACATGGCCCTCGTTTTCAGGTAAATATTCATGACAACTGTTTATCAGTTATTATACGTTTCTGGTACCTGAGCAATTATCCTCATCAATTCCATTCATATAGGGATTTTTAAATTCCGCAATAAATCAATAACCGTCAGCTTTGCGTAAGCCTTACTTCGACTATGCATTAAATTTATTTCATTATACCATATTTCACCAAAAAGAACAAGCGTTCCCTGTTAAAATTCCCTTCTTTTCAAAGATAGCAGTTTTCGCAGCTGTATGTTCAAATTGTTCAGAATAGAACACAATTACTGGTATGCCAGAGTAAAAATAATCGGAAATTTTTGCAGTAATCTAAAATATAATGATTTTTTAACGTATTGGTTTCCCAATATGCATATCCTTTCTCCATTGACGAATTGGCCCATCATCGTCCCAGTATTCGTCTAAAGTATTATTTTTGATTCTATTATTTCAAAAAAAGAAGACACATGAAAAGACATTCCCTTTGTCCATACATGTGTTACAGTTATTACTGTATTTCCGGCCTGTTCTATCCGTTCAACCTCTCCGCTCCAATCACCAGGATATTCACAATCGGCCCTCAGAAATTCTGAAACATTAAATTGCTCGTTCGTATTATGCCAGCGAATGCATGCATCTTCATGAAAGAAGTTTTAACTCCATTTCATTCTGAGATACGATATCTTCCAATATTCCATGATAAGAAGTAAACTCATTTGCTTTGAATAAAAAACAAAATATCTCTCATCATCTTTGGTTTGGAACTGCTTGATACCGCAAAGTTTAGAATTATAAATCGTAATCTCTGTTACCTCTAAGATTTCTCTTTTAATACCAACTATGATTCTCCTTTTTCAATACGTCCATCGGAAGAAGTTAATCCAATCCAACCCGATACTTTATTTTGAAGAAGTATTTTATCTTCCTTATATATCATGAATAATGCTGTAAGTATAACTTTTCACTACCAGACATTTTCGCATTCCCACACAAATATTAATAACTACAATAATAATCGCATCCAATGATAATGTTCCATGCTATTTGACAGTTTTGATTACATTTTATTTTTAACATAATTATTGCTGCAATCAACTCTCTACCCTTGACATCAGGACAACGCACTCTACACGGCTTGAGCCGATGAAATTGATGTCTGTAGCCCATTTGTGGATGTAGAGCAACAAACATAATAAAAAATCAAGGCTTACGACCGTACTTTCCTTAAAACTCTCCCATATGGGTGTGAAGGATCCTCATTCTCAACAATAATTAGTTTGTTTTCTTCAATCATTTTGTCAATACGATAAGCATACCAGCTATCGCTGATGCCAAGCCTATATTTTCCTAAAAGCATTCCGATGAATCTGGCCATGTTAAAGTCACCTTCAGGTAAATTATCCATGATAATGAAATCATAAAAATTTTCTGGTACTGAGGTCAACTTACCATTTATAACCGTCCGTAACGGTGCGTTCTCCTCCATTAATCCGCGCCAGCAGTCACTGAAAATTCTCTTTTCAATCCGGGTTAACTGTTTTTCAAGAGGTAAAAATTGATAAAATTTGCCTGCCTCAACTTCCCCCCAGTGACCATACTCTACTATTTCATTCTCAGATGCCGGAAAATACCCAGGTAATGAAACAACACTTATACTGCAGTCAATATTTCTTAATATATTGCAAACATAATAAAAACCACAAGTTGAATAAGCAGCATTGCTTTTCCATATTCGTATGGGTGTGCCATTTTCTGCGGCAGACAACAGCTTCTCCATATCTTTACGTTGATCCTGGAAAAACCGCTCCTGCTCCTTTTTATCAAAGTTAAATCGTCCCCACAATTTACAGAAGACACTTTGACGCCCATCTCCATCAATTTCACCCGAGATATCACCAATATCAAGCATAAAGCCTATATTTACAACATCTCGAGGTTTTCCTCCAACTGCCTGGCCTTCATAATACTTCTCTAATTCACCTTTGGTTGGCTTTTTCCCAATATAACCGGCAGCTCCGCCAGGCATAGTTTTTGCATTATAGTTTTTTGCTATTTTCATAGAACCTTTCTCACTATCGCTAAATACAACTTCAAGCATAGCTATACCCCTTTGTTTATTTTCAAGAAACACCAGGCCGTTCTTCCATGGTATTTATGTCTGTGTGAAGTGATTATACCAATTTTATAAATGAATTGGAAGGGATAAGTAACACATGATGCCTGTAGCCATTGGATGTTCATTGAAAAAGTTATTTCCACCCCGAATTCTTGTATAATGGAATTTAATGTTGCAAATCAAGAGAAATGGGAAAATGGAAGTTACTTTTGCAAAGTGGAATTTACCTTTTCAATTGACCGTATAGACAAATGACTCAGGTAACGGATCATTTATAAGAACAGAAGACGGTGGAAATATACAATGTTTTATCCTTAACAAATGCAGGAGAGGTACAATCCCACGCGGTATAGTCCCTGGCCTCGAAGGTTGCACGAAGACCTCCGGAGGGAAAGGATGAAGCATCGGGCTCACCCTTTATTAGCTCTGTTCTTTCTGTCCAATAAGCCGGAGATTTGCTTTTCTGCGCATTTATCCTATTACCTCCTGCTATCAGGTTATCCTATTATCTCCTGCTATCAGGTCGAAAGGTACATCTTCTTACCCTAACCACTCTCACTACCCTTTCTTGACGCTGCCATCATTCATATCCTGCATTTTATGGTCCGATCAATTTTCGCAACAAGACTTCAGCCTTGCGAATATCTGCCTTCCCTCCGGTTTTCTTCATAATGTATCCGAATATCACGTTGATGGCTTTGTCCTTACCACTTCTGACATCGGCTACCGCCCTGGGATTGGCATCGATGGCTTCCTTGCATAAGCTTTCAAGCGTCTCGTCGGAGATACCCACAAGATCCTCCGGCTTTATAAACTCCTCTACCGATTTGCCGCTTTCCAGCATCTTTTGCAAGGTGTTCTGGGCAACTCCTATGTTGATTTTTTTCTCATCGGCGAGCTTTACAAGCGCTGCAAACTGGGCAGCAGAAATCCTGATGGCGAATAATTCCTTTTCCTCCTCTGTGTCCATATTGGAAAAGATGGTACCAACAATCAGGTTAGCCGCGTTTTTAACACCTGCACCCTCGGCCAGCGTTCCTTCGAAGAATTCAGCCACCTTTCTGTACCTGGAAATCTGTTTGGCTGTGGCTTCAGGAAGCCCCAAGACATTAATGTATCGCTTGAGCTTGTCAAAGGGAAGCTCGGGCAGGGATGCCCGAATTTCTTCTACCTTCTTTTCATCGATACTGAATCTCAGAATATCGGGATCGGGGAAATAGCGGTAATCATCGGAGTTTTCCTTATCACGCATAGGGATGACGCTATTGGTCCTCTCATCGTAACGCATGGTCTGCTGAACAATGGTTCCCCCCGCATCCAGAATATCAGCCTGCCTTTCCGCCTCGGCTATAACGGCCTTTTGAATGAAACTCAAGGAGTTAATATTTTTGATTTCGGTTCTCACGCCGAAATTGGGATTACCAGGTTTTCTCAGCGAAAGATTGACATCACATCGCATGGAGCCTTCCTGCATCTTGCAATCCGATATGCCGATATAGCGCATGGTCAACTGTAGCTTTTCTGCATACTCTTTTGCCTCTTCAGCAGAAGAAATATCGGGCTCGGAAACGATCTCTATCAGCGGAACACCGCTTCGGTTATAGTCAATATAGGTATACCCGTTCTCATGGATGAGCTTTCCGGCGTCCTCCTCGATATGAATGCGGGTAATGCCGATACGCTTGCCGCTGTCCAGCTCGATATAGCCCTTTTCACAGAGGGGTTCATCATATTGCGAGATCTGGTAGGCCTTGGGCAAATCGGGATATACGTAATTTTTTCGGTCCATATGAGATCTGGTATTGATTTTACAATTCAGTGCCAGGCCGGCTTTAATGGCATATTCCACCACTTTTTGGTTGAGAATGGGAAGGGATCCCGGCTGACCGGTACAAACAGGGCAGCAATGAGTATTGGGCTTCCCCCCGAATTCGGTGGTACAGCCGCAAAAAATCTTGGTCTTGGTTGCCAGCTCAATATGAGTTTCAATGCCGCAGACAATCTCATAATTCATATCCCAGCACCTCCTTCGTAATCACCAATTACTTTTCCGGCGCTTTGCTCATAAAAATGAGCCACTTGAAGAACTGTTGCCTCATCAAACCTCCTGCCGATGATCTGCATACCGATGAGAAGCCCCCTGGCGTCCTCCCCACAAGGAACCGAGATGGCCGGAACACCTGCGATATTAACTGGTACGGTGCAGATATCCGACAAGTACATCTCAACCGGGCTTGCGCCCCTGTAGTTCAGTGGGAACGCTGTATTTGGCGCAGTAGGGGCAACGAGCACGTCACATTTTTCAAAGACGGCATCAAATTCCCGATTTATCTCTTCACGAATCAGGCAGGCTTTCTTATAGTAAGCATCATAATAGCCGCTGGACAGCACATAAGTTCCCAGCATGATGCGGCGCTTAACCTCGTCGCCGAAGCCTTCGCTTCTCGTTTTGACAATCATGTCTTCAATGCTGGTATAGGAGGATGTGCGATAGCCATAACGGATACCGTCATATCGTCCCAGGTTGGAGGATGCTTCGGCACAGGCTATGATGTAATAAACCGGAAGCGCCAGCTTCAGGGACGGAAGCCTGATATTTTCGATTTTTGCACCGCACTTTTCAAACATGGTGATCGCTTCCTCAATCTTTGACTTGATCTCAGGATTGATTCCGTCAAAGAATTCATCAGCCACACCAATGCGTATGCCCTTGACATCCCGGTCAAGGCATTCAACCAGAGAGGAACCGTAATCATAATCCACACTGGTCTGATCGCGCTTGTCACCGCCTTTGATGGCATCAAAAACGATGGCGGCATCCTTAACACTATTCGTCAGTGGGCCGATCTGGTCCAGGGAGCTTCCATAAGCGATAAGCCCATAGCGGGATACCGCACCATAGGTTGGTTTAAGTCCAACCACACCGCAGAAGGAAGCCGGCTGACGGATAGAACCACCCGTATCCGAGCCCAGGCTGTATACCGCAAGATTAGCGCAAACGGCCGCAGCCGAGCCGCCCGAAGAACCGCCGGTAACATAATTCGTGTTTCTTGGATTCAGCGGCGCCCCATAGCAGCTGGTTTCCGAGGTGCTTCCCATGGCGAATTCGTCCATGTTGGTCTTGCCCAGAAGAACCGCACCTTGTTTTTTTAGTTTCTCCCAGACAGTAGCATCATAGTAAGGCTTAAAGCCCTTCAGGATTTTGGAACAGCAGGTGGTGGGAAGTCCGTCGGTACAGATATTGTCCTTCAGGGCCATGGGAATGCCGCAGAGCACCGGCGCATCGCCCTCCTTAAGCATTTGGTCGGCCTGCTCCGCAGCTTTCAGTGCGGTGTCAAAGGTCAAATGCACATAGGCATTGAGGGTTGGATTCAGTTTTTCAATGGCGTCGATATATGCTTTTGTAAGCTCCACCGCTGAAATCTCTCGGTTACAAAGCCTTTCGGCCAGCTCAGATATTCCTGCTCTCATTTTTTACTCCTTTTCACACTGAAAAATCCGTTATGCCCTTCGACATTGGAAAGGATTTTTTCATTGGGCAGAGACGGCACCACTTCATCGGATCTGAGCTCATCAAATGAGACCATCCTGGCGCCCACGCTTCTAATCTGTTCAGTCCTACCTTCGATGGATTGGTTGATGGTATCTGCAAATGCAATAATCTCATCAAATTCGGCTGTAAACCGCTCGAGCTCTTCATCCGAGAATCTTAGCTTTGCAAGTTTTGCAAGCTTTTCTATTTCGGTTTTCGATATTGCCATAATCCTCACTCCATTTCTGTCAGCAGCCAGCTGTCATGTCCGCACGGATGATTCAAATAGTATTAATTCCTGATTTTAATGTGCACTTCACGCAGCTGCTGCTCGGTCACTTCACTGGGAGCTCCGCACATCAGGTCCTGTGCGTTGCTGTTCATGGGGAAGGCCATGACCTCGCGGATGTTTTCCTCATTCCTGAGGAGCATGATCATCCGTTCAACTCCCGGGGCCATGCCGGCATGGGGCGGAGCTCCGTACTGGAATGTATTATAGAGTGCTTTGAACTTCTTTTTCAAGGTCTCCTCATCATAGCCCGCAATCTCGAAGGCTTTGACCATGATATCCAGGTCGTGGTTCCGGACCACACCCGAGGAAAGTTCAACGCCATTGCAGACGATATCATACTGGCAAGCCAAAATGTCCAGAGGACCCTTGGTGTTAAGCGCCTCCAGCCCTCCCTGCGGCATGGAGAAGGGGTTATGGGTAAATTGTACTCTTCCGGTCACCTCATCGATTTCATACATCGGAAAATCATTGACATAGCAGAATCGGTAAGCCTTCTTCTCACAGAGGTCAAGGCGTTTGCCCAGTTCATTGCGGATTAGCCCTGCGTATTTGCAGGCAAGCTTTTCCCTGTCGGCGATGAAGAATATGACATCGCCGGGAATAAGGCCGGCAATTTGGGCAAGCTCCCCTTTTATATCTTCGGATTCGAAGTCGAGCTGACAGAATTCGCCCGGAGAGCGATCGGCCCGCGCATCCTCGTCACGGAAGCAGGGAGCAATCTGAAAATACTTGTCAAAGCCCGCCACCATCAGCAACTGCTTATATATCTGCAGTGCCTGGGGCAGTGCATAGAATTTTCCCTTATACTTTCTGGATGGAACAATATAATCCCTTGCTCCTTCGGGAGAGGATACCGACAGGATAGGCGTTTGGATTTCGCCAAAGCCCATATCGGTCATCTTCTGCCTTAAGAAGCTTATAACCTGGGACCGGAACAGAATACTGTCCTTTACCTTCCGGTTTATCAAATCAAGGTAACGGTACTTTAAGCGCACTTCCTCACGAATCTCCATGGAAGTGGTGATTTCAAAGGGAAGATCCTTGTAGACCCGGCCCAAAACCGTCACTTTGCGCGCCGCAAGCTCAATGGTACCGGTTGGAATCCTGGGGTTGTAGGTTTCTTCATCCCGTTTTTCCACCACATCTTCAATGGATAAGCATTCTTCTTTTCTGATGCCTTTTAGAAGCCGGGTGTTTCTGAATACGACCTGCATGACACCGTACATGTCCCTAAGGTCGATAAAGGAAAAACCACCGTGGTCCCGTATGTTTTCCACCCAACCGGCAATTTTAAGGACGGTACCGATATCTTCTTCGGTGATTTGATTTATTGTCTTGGTACGATAAATCCCTGACATAAAATTTCTCCCATCTTTTCTCAAATTCACTGTGTCGGGAGAGCACCTATGAAAATTAAAAGCTGCCCGCCCGAAATAAAGAATTTCAGGGCGAACAGCACTATCATCGTCCGCGGTACCACCTGAATTACTGTACTTCACTGTACAGTCTCTCCTTAGTGTCTGCCGTTATAACGTACGGCCTACGTCGCACCTACTCGTCATATGAAATATGACTTTCAGATTGAGGCTGGTGAAGTGTTATTCACATGAATTCAACTTTACAGGGTTCTCACCATTCCCCGCTCACTGTAAACGATAATTCATGCTACTTCTCTTCGTCATCGCCTTGCCGTATATTTTATTTGCTGTATATTTTAATATATCTCAACTTGCCCCGTCAATAGAAATCCTTCCTTGTTCTGACGTCCACAGTAATTTGTACAGCAACTGAGTCATCTGTGCCCAAGTGGCGGTTTAATCCTCCAGGATCATACTGTTGCTGCCGCGGACAATGCCTCATTCAACAAGGTAAAACACGGCTCTCTTGCCCATGAAGCTACATCTTCTTCATCGGAGAAGGATGCTGGAGTTTTGTCCGAAGTTCTCCCGGGAACTCTGCCAAGGAGCTTAAGTGTATTATACAGGAATGTAAGCATTTCATGTCTGGTTAATTTTGTATACCCGGCTAAATCACCGTTATATTCAGCAACAAATACATAAAGCATCTTTGCTTGCTGCTCTCTGAAATACTTTTAATATACGGATATATTTGAATACCAGCCATATGACAGCCTTTCGTTGTAAATAATGGTTATATCTCCAAACTCAATATCGCGAATCACTAAATTGCGATTTTTATTATATATCATATATATATCATAATTATTAGTCCCACCTATATTCATTTATTCAAATATTCAAATTTATATTGGCATATTATCACTCTTTTTCCGCATTTCGCAATAACATATTCTTTCAAATCCAATAACGGTATAAAATTCAGGCACAAGGAAGCTTTCACCAACATCCATTTCATTGCACGCAATACCTGCAAGTTTGCCGTTATACTCCTAAAGTCAGAAGCGATGTGTAAGCTTGTGGTTAAAATACGACTGGGTATGTGCATACAAAAAAGGCTGCAGCAACAGGTAGCTATTCATGGTATCAAGCGTATAAATAGATGACAGAATGAATGTCTTTTGAGTATGTCCGTTCCTGGAAACATATCCACTGCGTTTAGGGCACTATCGGTAAACGGAAACATGTCCATTATACTTCACAATAAAGTATAACATTCTAAATTCTATAATCACGATTGTGTAGAATTATCAAAAGAATAAATATAACGTATTTCGGTAAGTTGTTTTCCTGCAATTTCACAAATGCATTCATCATCTTCATTGCATCGCCAATTATTCTTTTCGTAAAAATACCTTGCACGCTGGTTTTCCTTTAGCACCCATAAATAAATATTTTGAAAACCGGATTGTTTTAAATCCAGTAGGGCACTTTCTAACAACTTACTACCATATCCTTTGCCAAAATACTCAGGTATCAGATAAATGGAGACAATTTCACCCCAACTAAGCAGTGATTTATCCCTGGCTTTTCCATAAGCAACACAACCAATAATTCTACCGTTCTCTATCATAACCTGAGCAGTTAAAACTTTATCCTTTAACCATAATGTAAAAGCCGGCACCCAAAAATCTTCTTTAAGTTCGTCTAAGTAAGTTTGTGGAATAATTCCTTTATAGGCTGATCTCCAGCTTAAGGCATGAATACGGCTAATATCTTTAATATCATCAATTGTTGCTTTTCTAATTTCCATATGCATACCTCCCCGAATTTAGTCTAAAATAAACCCTCCATTTTATTCCACCCTTTCGAATCCAACACTCATTTTATAATACAATCTATGTTAATGTACTAATACCCGTTTTTATCTGCATAACAACCTCTGCGTCACAATATCAGAGTAAATCTCCATACCATCTGTTTTTGCAACATGAATTACATCTTTATATTTTCCGCTTTCAGGCAAAAATGAAGTAAGCAGATTTTCTTCCCGTAAAATGCGGTCAGGATTAAAGATAACATTCTGGTAGCCGTCAAAAATAGCCACGTAAAAAATTTCTGACTCAACAATATCCTGGAAGAAATGGCTGCCATAGGAGAGCTCCGGCATGAAACCTTCCTTCATTGAAGAATATTCGCAAAGAACCTTCATATTGCACAATTCGGTGAAGTGCACAGGAACTCCGAGGGATGGTGTGGTGCTGCCCCATCTGCCGGGACCGACCAGCATGGCATTTTTCCCTTTCATTTCCCTGTTAATAAGGCCAATATGCCTGGCAACATCATATTTTTCCTGCTCGTTCAATTTCAAATATGCACCGGCATTGATAAAAATAACGTAATCAATGGGCAGGCGTATATTTCCGCCCATAAAGTTGCCTTTGCTTGAAAAGAAGCAATCCTTCACATCCTTTAACTCCGGTATTTTTACTGTCTTTCCCAGGCCTTTGGTCTGCAGAGGGCGACATTGCAGAATATTTATTTTATAGCTGCCATCCATGTTGAAGTTGGCTGTAAATTCAATATCAACAGGGTAGTCATATGTTTTAGACAGTACAGCAAGTATTTCTCTCATGACGGCAGCAAAATCTGTATTGGTAAAAAGCTTTTTAAAATCCAGAATATATGGCGTTTTTCGGTTATAGTAGCCCAGTTCGCGCAATCGGGCTTCGGCAGCATAATCAGGGCTTGCAAACAACTTCTTGTCAACTTTTAGATTCAGATATAAAACATCATCCAGATCTTTGCTTTCCAGGGTATTATCCGGGAATGAAAGAAGGTCCACCCGGTGCTGGGAGAATTTTTTCTGGTCATCATAATTCATCGGGGGCGTACGGAGAGGGTTGTCAAGGCATACCACCTTCACATAATCCCCACCGGTCCTGTTCACTGCCCTGGTGCCTAATCCAAACACGAGGCGCAGCATTCCTGCATTCATGTCTATACTTTCATCCCAGACATAAAGGTTGGAGGAATTCCCCACTCCTGCTATATGCGGGAAGAAATAATCTCCATAACGGTCTCCCGATACACGCTGTACCAGTATGGCCATTTGCTCATCCTGCTGTGCCAGCCCCCGGTTCATCCGGTAGTTAAGGGCGTCTTCGTTCATTGTACTTGTATAGATAATGCGAACAGCCTGTTCAAAGGCCTCGTAACGCTCCTGGGGCGTTCCCTGGTTCACACAGAAAACGCTCTCATATTTGCCCGCAAAGGCATTCCCGAAGTTGTCCTCCAACAGAGAACTGGAACGCACAATTATAGGGGACTGTCCGAAGTACTCCAGCATACTGATAAACTGTTCCTGGATATCCTTGGGGAAAGAGCCATGCAAAAGCTTTTCCTTAAGCTCTGCAGCATATTTATAATAACCCTCGGGGGTTTTTTGCTTTGTACGGAGTCTCCACCAGCCATTTTGGACAATATATGTGTAGAAAACATCTGAACCGATATAAAATGAATCATGAGGCTCCAGATATGAAGTAAAACGATCGCCGCCTTCTACTTCCAGAATTTTTCTCGCAAGAAGCATACCAACGCTTTTCCCTCCGATAAAGCCTGTACCTATTTCTCTGGAAGCAATGGCAAGGATATCTCTCAAGGTAAAATACCGGTCGCACAGCTGAAACATCCGCGATTCACTGCCGATAAGCATATGCATAAGGCGTTTTTTTACCGCCTCCTGCTCCTCAACAGGTGCATTCAGCATACTTTTTGCATCGTTAAAAATTGTATTCCAGTGGTCAAGCCTTATTTCATAACGGTTTATGCTGTTGAAAAGCTCAGAGGCATCAGAACTTGACGTTATGCAGACAGCCTCCTGCCCCTGGATGAGGTGCGGGAAAAACATAGTCGGCGAATAGCGTTGCCATACCTTGAGGGGATGAATATAGGTTTTTTCATTGATTTGATACAAGTCAAGGAGAAGCTGGGTTGTTTCACGGATTCCGGCAATGGTGCTGTAGGTGTGATAATTCCGTCTGATTGCAAAATAAGCTACCGTATCCAAATCATATAAATACGGGCAGATAGCTTTGAAAAAATTCCCGATCATCAGGTCTGAATGCCAGTGTTCCAATAAATCAGTCAGGCAGTCAAATACGTATAATACCCTTTTCCCCTGCTCTTTAATCAGGTTGTGTATTTCGATGGTAAAGCTCTCAAAACCTTTCCTTGGGTCAAAAAGATATGTCTCAATATTCCTGCTGGCATCAAGGATGGGGTCATGATTGGCAAAACGGACATAAATTACCCGCATGTTTTCTGTTTTTGAGCTTTCCACGAAATATTCAACCATTTTCTTATAATCCGAAACGGAATCAACCTGCCATACCACGTTATCTCCCAACCGCAGGTAGTCAATTACCTGGTCAAATCCTTTTATACCCGTACTGACTCTGTCGTATAAATTCATGGGACACCCCCTCATCGGTATAAACTTCTCATTATATTTGCTTTCAAAATCAGCATTGACTCACATAATTATTTCCGTGTCAAAAAATCTCTCCTGAAATTCCACAAGTGCTTCAATTTGCTCTTTACTGTATTTTTCAACATGCTTTGAGACAACCAGTTTATCCTCCTTATCATTTTTCCTGTGTATTACTGCAACAACTACTCTTTCATACTCTTTTAACGGTATAAACTCTCCGGTAAATATATCCATTTCTCTCAAATTGATCTTTTGGTAATATCCAATACAACTGCTTTTCCATCATGAATTATCCACCAATCTATTCCGTTTGGATAACCGTGTATCGTAACGTCGTCCAATTTTTATTAAGAATATAGAAAAATCCACGACAAGGAAGCATTATGTATTACTTGTATTACTTTATTAAATATATTTATTACTTTATATAAACATATTTTACTATAACTCACTTTAAAATAACATCTATTCTGTAACCTCAACCATTGATAGAGCAGAGCATTGAGGTTGCCACCGCTCCCTCATCAATATGTACAGACAGGGTTAGCCTTCTACGATTTGTAAACTTTTTCTATTGATTTTATATATAGAATTAGGGGGGGCAAGAAACCTATCTCCCTGTCCCTCTCTGTTAAAAAATACTAATAATGTGCTTTTTATTTTTAATAATAAACTGTAATAAACTGTAACATTTCGCGATTCGTTTTTTCAAGTTCTTTGAATTCATCATGGCTTTCAAAGCATGCAATACAAATCATCTGGATGGAGCAGATTACATAAAACACCGCCTGTTTTTCTTCCTGCGTCAGTTTACCTTCAATTTCATAGACATGCAGGATTCCGCAGAGAATATCTAACCATTTTTCATAAGCCTCATTGCCCGCTTCAGCCAAAATTCCGGTTGCACAGTAGCAGACATCCCACAAACGCACATTTACTTCACTTAAATCAAAGTCAATAAATCCGCTTACCCCACCATCTTCAAACAGGATATTGCTGGGATTGGGGTCACGATGGATGAGTTGTTTCGGCAGTTTTTCATAAAGTTTACCAAAATTTTCAATATAATCATCAAAAAGCTGTCGTCCATTCCCATATCCCATTGCATATTCTGTTTTCTAACATTCGGAAGCACCCGATCCATTACGTTTTTATACAGGTTCACCTCATCAAGCGAAATGTATTTTTGTATGGCTTTCAGCGCCTTATGCAGCCGTGCGATGCTTCTACCGTATTTTTCACCAAACTTTTTGTAATTATCTCCAAATCTGTCGGACTTGGGAAGTGGATTACCCTTTATATTCTGTACCGACTGCCCAGACATTTCCGGAAACCTTTGCCCCATCCATGCCCAGTTCTCCAGGATTTTTCACAGCTCTTTTTCTGTATGCATTTTTGCCACCTCCGGATTAATTGGTATGTGTTCTTGATAAATGCTTAGATACTTTTTCGGAGAGCAACCATACATTTTTATAAAGGCCTTATAAAACCCGGCATAAGTATCAAAACCATATTCGAGTACCACTTCTATAGCTTATCTGCCACTGGTAATTTCAGCAAGCGCGTGATCAAGACGCCGTTTCAAAATATAGCCTGAAACCGATGAACCTGTTACAGATGAGAATAAACGATAATATGGTATGTCGAATAATTAGCCATCCGTGCAGGTTCTTCCGCTGTGATGTCGGTTTTGAGATTTTGCTCAATATAATCAAGTGTAGTTTTGATTACGGTGGCTTTAATATACATTACGCAAATTAAAAAAATCTCCTGTATTGCTATAATATCAGATCCCCAACAAAACATTTTGTATATGAAAACGGTACTCTACGAAACTACAACATAGAGTACCTTTCGTTTAAACACAAATAGGCTTTAACTTATATCACAGAATTTATTAACATTACATTTTAGCTATTTTGTCAACTTTTTTCACCGGAACAGCCGCCCGTGCTCCTGTTTCCGGCTCCGCGCCCATTCCCAGATATGGCGCATCATCAGATTTTCCCCATCCGAAACGTTCAAAAGGATAATTTGCGATAGCCTCATTCACAATCCCGATCGCAATAGAAAAATCGTTTGGATCTTCAAAGGGCATACCGTTAAAGTATAAATAAGTACAGGACTGTAATTCTGGACAAACTGGGACACTGCACATGACCACGTGCCCCATTCTCTGCACGAAATAGAAGCGGCGGTGTGCCGCAGATACATAGCCCACGTCAATGGGGCTTATACTTCTTGATAAGCCCAATCTCGACAATGACGCAGATTCCAAAGTAGACAAGCCAGAACAGTCCGTAGACAATAATAGGATTTCTATATAGGAAAAAGGGCACACGACCAACTCTATAATAATATAAGAGAAAGAGGCGTCCCACCACGCCGATGAACATGGACACGGGTATGAGCGGCAGGGTCCAGACATTTATGATCCAGAATTGCTTCTTCGCCTTTGCCTTCGTTTCGCCGTCGCCGACACACTGCCCAATGGCAAAGATCACGCACCCAATGGTCATCAGGATCAGCCCCACCGCTGCGGCCAGAGGCCTTTGCTCCTCATACCATATCCACATGGCCGCAATGACTCCTATGATATTCAGAGCAGTGCCAACGATGGAAAAGATGCCGGCGTCCGGCTTCCTTCTTACTTCATGTGGTTGGGGTTCAACGCCTTTTAAGAGATAGTCGGTGGTCACTCCAAAGAAGTCGCTGATGAGTATGATCTTCTCGATATCTGGCATACTCTGCTCGCTCTCCCATTTGGATACGGCCTGCCGGGAGACTCCGATTTGGTCCGCGAATTCCTCCTGGGATATTCCTCTCGCTTTTCTTAAGTTTCGAATTCTTTCCGCTATATTCATAAATGACACTCCTTTCCGTGTCATAGTATCAAAAATTACGGTTGCAGTGCCACCAACCGGGCTTCGATAACTGTCAACTGCCGGTTGCGACATCAGAATATTTGGACAGGGTGACAGGTTCCTGTCCCAGTTAAATCCGGTTGGTTATATTTAGCAAACTGGGACATTGTACCTGTCCCCCTGTCCCATCTCAACGGATGTACGATAAATCACTCAGACGTGTGATAATATGCTTTCCATCTGGGTTTTCATTCATAAACGAGACACCACCGGCTTTGCCGTACAAGTCACATTTATTAAGCATTTCAACATCCAGCCAAGCCATTATGGCATTAAATATACTTAAAGCATCACCAT
This sequence comes from Bacillota bacterium, assembly GCA_023621975.1. Next base: position 16,601 of record JAMOAC010000211.1, read on the forward strand.
GTGAAACAATAATCACGTTTTCATCTGCACTTTTCATCATTTGCCTGTAATATACTAAAATCCGCTCCCACGCTTCTCTGCGAGACTCCGCTATCCTCCTCATATTTCCCTGGGAAGTTATTAACACATTTCTAAACAATCATGCAACTTGAGCAGTTCCGGGACATTTATTTATCCGGGGTAGAAACAACAAAGCACTTCTGCTTGTGTAACTTGCATTATACTTATAAACACTTTTGCATATAATCCATGAGTCGTCAAACAATTGCCAGTCAGCATCTATTATGGGCAAAACCATACATCCATCCTGTTTTTTCAACCCTATGATAAATGGTAGTTATCGAATATGTCAACTCAATCCTACCAATTTTGGGGCTTAATTTTTACTTAAAAATATACTTTTGATATGTTCCCATGGACACATTTTGACCTCTTTTCTCGAGTAGACTAATTGAACGTAATCCAGCAAATACAGTAAAATCAAGGCTTATAGCTTCGTCATCCACATCACACACTCAACATGTGTAGTCTGGATATAGTGAATACTTTTTTTGAGAGTCAGGCGGGATTGGGTTTAACCCCGTTTTAAAACAAATCTGATTCAAATCTGATTTTATTATTAATTTGAATAAATAATATTTATGGTAAAATTATGGATAATGTAGTAAAACTTTTACTACCACAGAATGGAATTAGTTATAGTCTCAAGTAGTGGTGTAAATTTCGTGGAGGCTAATTGACAAAAGTAACCACGATATGATTTCTACTTTATTAGGGAAACAAAACAAAACAAATAAAGTAGAGGAG
>JAMOAC010000017.1 GCA_023621975.1 Bacillota bacterium
ATGTTGCCGGTAATGATTTTCTACGGGCTTAACTACATATTCCAGGGAATACTCCAGTCCCTGGGACACTACAACATGCCGGCCTTTGTAAGTGTTCCGAGCAGTTTGATTGTCATATTTTATGTTATCTTTCTCGGTAAAAGGTTTGGTGTAACGGGCCTGTTGATTGCAACATTTATCGGCCTTGCTTCCCAGGCGTTAATCCTTATTCCGCCGCTTATGCGGACTGAGTACAGGTTCAGTATTTCCTTCAATTATAAAGATGAGGATATAAAACACGCTTTAAAGCTTATACCGCCTGTCCTGATAGGAACTTCGGCTTATCAGCTCAACATGCTTTTTAATACCACACTGTCTGCGAACTTCAAAGATACGGTGGCACTGCTTACAACCGTGCAAAATCTCGTTCTTTATGCAGTGCTGGCTTTCATATACTCCATTACGTCCGTTTTCTTTCCCAAATTTACAATGCTTGCAGCAAGAGATGACATGGAAGGCTTTAAGGATAACCTGTTGAAGGTTTTGAAAGTTGTCCTCTTTTTTCTTTTGCCCATTGCAGCTGGTTTTATTGCGGTAAGATACAGGTTAATTGATTTTCTCTACGGCTGGGGAAAGGTAACAGGGGACAATGTTTCACTGGCAAGTGACATGATGGCTCTTTACTCTCCGGGGCTAATAGGAATCGGAATAAAAGAAATTGTGGACAGGGCTTTTTATTCTTTAAAAGATACCAAAAGGCCTGCTTTGAACGGTGTAGTTATCATGCTGGTGAACATAGCAAGCAGCCTTTTGCTCATCAATTTCATGGGGGTGCTTGGAATTCCTGCCGCTTACTCAATATCGACAGCCGTGGGGGCATTGGCTATACTGTTCATGATGAGAAAAAAGGTAGGTGCATTCGGAGGAAGGGCACTTCTTTCTTCTACTTTAAAAATTGCTGTTTCAAGTGGTATAATGTTATTGTCGGTTTTACCTCTGACGTCTGCATTAAAACATTTTAGTTTTGGACAAGTTTTCATAGATAAAGGGCTAAAGCTGGTTATCCCGGTAGCGGTCGGTGTTTTAGTGTATTTTGCTGCAGCATGTTTGCTTAGAGTGGATGAGGCTGTTGAAGTAATTGAAAAAATAAAGAATAAATTCGGAGGAAGAAATGCTTAATGTTTTACATTTAATCAACTATCCCGGTAAGGGTGGATCTGAAAGGTATATATTATCTTTAGCGGAAAAACTGCACGATAGTAAGTGTAAATTTTACGTTGCCTATTCAGAAGACGGCCCCATGTTGAGACAGGTTAGAAAAATGGGAATAAAGACTTTCAAAATTCCCATGAAAAACCCTTATGATTTAAAGGCTGCAAGGCAGGTCAGGAAACTGTGCAGGGAACTTTCAATCGATATAGTTCATACTCACTTTTTAAGAGAAAACTATATCGGGGTACTTTCAAAGCTTATGGGCAATAAAGTGGTGCTGGTCAACACTGGCCACCTGCTTGCGAAGAAAAATATTCTGGTCAGGCTGACAGACCTCCTGTTTTCATTGGCTACCGACGAGATAATAGCAGTAAGCAATGCAGTAAAGGATATGTTGGTCTCAGAAGGGAAAAGGCCTTCAAAAATCACCGTGATATATAACGGCGTGGATCTTGACTACTGGAAAGGAGAACGCGACTTAAAAGTAAGGGAGAGTCTCGGTATAGGGGACCAGGATTTTGTCGTCACTTCAGTGGCAAGATTCAGCGAGGAAAAGGGCCATATTTTCTTACTGGAAGCGATAAAACAATTCCTTAAAATGATGCAGAGAAACAGTAATGACCGCAGGAGAAAGGTCTGGTTTGTTCTTGTGGGAGACGGTGAGACCCTTGAGTACTGCAAGAACCTTGCAAGTATAATGGGAATTTCAGATTCGGTTATTTTTACCGGGTTCAGAAAAGACATCAGAGGCATTTTGCACGGCAGTGACCTTTACGTGTCTCATTCCGCAAGTGAAGCTCTGGGAATATCAATCCTTGAAGCCATGGCTTGCGGGCTTCCGGTGGTGGCGACCAATTCCGGCGGGCCTTCGGAGATTATAAACAATGAAAATAACTGTGGAATACTGGTGGAATATGGTGACGCGGAAGGTTTTGCCGGCGCTGTATATAAAATTGTCAACGACCCCGGACTTTACAACACATTTAAAGAGAACGCCATTAGAGTTGTTGAAGAGAAGTTTAATCTGGACAATACTGCGGAGAGCACATATAATTTATATATTAAGGGGTTGAAGCGATAAAGGGAAGAGACCGGGTGCTCCCCTTACCTTGGGAATTGGCTTCATCCAGGCAGAGGAGTGTTTGGAAATGATTATTGACAAAAAGGGAAGGCTTTTTGGAAAAGTAAGCATAATAGACATTTTAGCCATTGTAATTGTGATTGCGATAGCTGTATTTATAGGCGGAAAGCTCAGGAAAACCGATGCCGGAAGTCCTTTTACGCAAAAAGAAGACAGAATTCAGGTTGTATATCTGGTAGAGGAAGTAAGGGACTTTGTTGTAGATGAAATAAAAGTGGGGGATTTGGCAAGAGAGTCGGTATATAAAGCAGTATTTGGCAATGTAACGGATATAAAAAGGGACAAGTCTATTTCCTGGGTAAAGACTGATCAGGGAAAGATTATCAAGTCTTCAAGGGAAGGATTCTCCAGCATATACATAACCATGGAAGGTACCGGTACTTTTGGGAATAACGGCGTAACAATAGGTGCAGGTCAGTACTTCATAGGCCAGTCAATAGTGCTGAACATCGGCAAGACGCAGCTTTACGGCAAAATTTATGACATGAAGAAAATTGGCTGATAAGAGCTATCCGGTCTATTGAAACGTGGAGGTTAAGGAAATGGTTATAGATAGCAAAGGGAAATTATTTGGGAAAATATCAATAATAGATATTTTGGTTATTTTAATAATCGTAGTGGCGGTAGTAGGAATAGGTTACAAGTTTACCAGGTCAAATACGAGCAATCCTGTATTTACAAAGCAAAAAGATGTACAGATAAAATTTCAGATGGATGAAGTTCCTGACTTTATTGTCAATGCCATTAAGGTTGGGGACCCGGTAAGAGAATCCGTTCAAAATGCCAGCTTTGGAAAAGTAGTAAATATTGAAACTGGAGATTCCATATTATGGTTGACTACGGAGGATGGCCGGAATGTAAAAGTATCCAGGGAAGGTTACTATTCTCTTGAAATAACCATGGAAGCCAAAGGAATGCCGGACAACCTTGGCGTGCTAATAGATAAGGCAAACTACTATGTTGGCCAGACCATAACACTATATGTCGGCAATGCGGTTTTGTCCAGCGGAAGGATAACCGAGATCACAGTAAAGGAGTGACGCCGATTGCATTCCGGAGCGGATTTGGAAGGGAGCATAATTTCACAAAGCATTTTATATAGAGCCATCAGATGGATTATATGCAAATTGTACATGTTTTACAGGGAAAGTGCTTTTCATCACATCATGGCAAGCATTTCGTGCATGCTTAAATCATGGTTTGACGGCAGCAAACTGTGGCGCTTTATAAGGAAGAGTGAAAACAGCGGGAAATTTTTTGAATACAGCTTATTTTGTTCAGGTCTGCTTATGAATGCAGTGTATTGTACCGCCTGCTGGACTGGCCGGCTACGCACCTGGAAATTATAATCGGCGTGGCAATATTAATTCATACAATCATACCTCATGAACGCTGGCATAACCAGTACACACTTTTGCTGGTTTTCTGCATTTTTGTACTGTATCTTGTCAGGCTTGTGCATGACGGCAGTTGCTCCGTTGATATAAGGAATGTGGATGTTGCACTGGTAATATTTGCCCTGTCCACACTGCTGGCAACAATAACTTCCATAGCCCCAAGAGCCAGCATGAGGGCATTTTCTTTTTATGCCGTCATGTTTTTGACGTTGTTTATCATGGTAAATACCCTGAAAACCGAGCGGCAGATCAAATCGTTGATGAATATGATAATTGCTGCTGTAGCGCTGGCATCAATATACGGCATTTGGCAATATGTCAACAAGATTCCCGTAGATCCCAGAATGGTGGATTTACGTTACAGCAGGGGTGTGAGCAGGGTGTTTTCCACCATGGGGAACCCCAATGATTATGCAGCATATCTTCTTTTGACAATGCCGTATTTTATTGTAGCTTTATTGGAGTCAAAAAGCAAAAAAGCGAAGTTATTTCTGTCAGCCCTTACCGTACTCGTTCTTGTCAATCTGGTGCTTACAAGTACAAGGGCCGCTTGGATAGCTTTTGCAATAGGGGTTTTTGTTTTTGTCTTCCTGAAAAACAGAAGGCTTATTCCTTTATTGATAATTCTCGGCGTTATATCCATACCCTTTTTGCCGGAATCAATAATATCAAGGCTGCGCTATGTGGGCAAGGATTCCTCAAGCCTTTACAGGATTGACATATGGAAAAGCTCTCTTGCCATGCTGAAAGATTACTGGATTACAGGTATCGGCCTAGGGCCTGAGGCTGCAATGGAATTGTTCGCAAAATATTCCAGTATGCAGACACCTGCCCATTCTCACATGCTGCCCATTGAAATATGGCTTGAAATGGGCCTGGCCGGTATTGGATCGTTTGTATGGTTTGTTGCAAGGATGGTTAAAAAGGGTTTCGTCAGCATATATAGTACAAAAAATACCTTTTTGAACAGCCTGATTGCCGCAAGTGTTGCGTCATATGCTGCAATACTGGCAATGGGACTGACCGATTATGTACTGTTCTATCCGAGAACAATGAATATGTTCTGGTTTAATACGGGAATTTTTATTGCGGCTGTAAACCTGGTGCTGTCCGGTAAAGCTTCCGAAGAGACTTCTGCAAGCAGGCCGTAAGGTAATAAATTTTTTTTGAAACAGGCTGTAAGGCAGGAATTTGAAAAACGGATTTTTCAAAATCTTATTCCTGATATATCATTTTTCCGATAAACATATTGAGGACTGCTGATATTTTCTATACAGATAATATTTTCTATACATATATACAAAATAATAAACGGGAGGACCAGGGTATGTGGATGTTTTTCACCAGACCCCCAAGTAAACCTAAACTGG
>JAMOAC010000275.1 GCA_023621975.1 Bacillota bacterium
ATTAAATCTGGAAAGGATAAAAAAGTACGATGGAAGGCTAACTGCGATACATATAAGAATCGTAAGCATTTTTGAGTATAATGATATAAGCGGTACCCCTGCGGAAGTATAGTTCCTGACCCATTCCATGAATGCTACGGATGATTCAAGGAATTTTTCCAGGTTGTTTGTCTTGTATAAGTATAATGCAGCGGATAATACAGATAAGAATATAGCCGCCAGGGAAATTATTCTTGTGGCTTTGTTTAAAAACATTACAGAAAATATGGCTAACAAAGCAAATATTATGCCATACAAAAGAAGAGGGGAGTAGTCAAACAGCAGGGAAGTGGTCATTGCATAAACCATGCTTAAGCAGAACAAAGCAGCAAGAATGCAGTCACCCAAATGTTCAAGAATTTTTATTGCTGTTTTTCCAGTACTGTTCACACTGGTATATTTTCTGCTTTCCATTCCCCAGTCACCACCTCTGCGGAGATTCCATGAACTCACGGTCTCTCCAGTACCTTTTTAATATCATCATTGGTTCCAATACTGTATATGTTTATTCCTGAATCAGACATTGATTCAAGCGCACTTTTTCCTTTATGAATAATACCTTGTTGAACATTGGCCGGTGCAAGTTTATACGGTGTAACATATACTAAACTTATATTTTCCTTAGGCAAACAGCTGTTTAAAATAAGGCTGTCCGGATTAAAGTCAGAATTACAGGTAATTATGATAACCGCTTCTGGAACGGGGTTAACCTGCAGGTCTCTTTCAATCACCTGATTTATGCCTGTATTGCCTGAAAAAGAAAGTTTTGCGATAGCATCATACACTTCCTGGAACATGAATGGATTCCTGGCTTCAATTTTGGAATAATCATTATCAAAGTAGACAATATTTGTACTTATCCTGTTTGACAGGCAGTAGTGAATAATGCTTATTGCAGCTTCAATAATTTTATCTTCTGTAACAATATTTTCCATATAACTGAAGCTGTTTTTTCGTGTGTCAATATAGATGTTTATTCTATTATTGTAATTATTCCGGTATTTCTTAACCATCACGGTTGAAAGTTTGGAAGTTAGTTTCCAGTGAATTTTTTTCGGATTGTCGCCATAGGAATAAGGCCTTATTTCAGAAATTTCATCCGTATCTTCCATAAATGAGTTTCTTGAAGTCAGGTTGTATTCTGACAAAAGCGTAAGTACAGGAGTAAAGGAATCAAGGATGATTACATGTGGATAAACTATTATGCTGTTATGTCTCCCGGGTTTGTGCCTGAAACTGAAGATGCCAAGAAAATCCCTGAATTCTACTGACCTTATTCCAATGTCGAAAACCCCTCTGTATTTACAGTCCAGTTCAAAGCACAGCTTTTTCCTGCCAAAAGGCAGAATGGAAAAAATCATGGGCTGAAAATCTTCCGACAGCAACTTTGCAGATTCCGGGAAATCAATATGTACGTATGGATATAGAAAAGGGCTGTTGTTACGTATTTCAAAAAAATAGTCAATCTTTGAACCTTTTATAACATGGTTGTCTTTTACTGTCTCCCTGCAGGTAAAACTAAAATATGATAAGGCAGTATAAAGCACTGATACTACAGGAAGGGCAATTACAAGGTAAAAAAGCGTATAAGGTACCCTTCCACCGTAAAAATATACAAAAATTAAGGACATGAACAGAAGAACCGTGTATAAAATCCTGTTAAGCCTCATGACGGTCCACCACAGGTACTTTTATTTTACTGATTATTTCCGATATTATATCTTCGCTATGACGTCCTTTCAATTTTGCTTCCTGCTTTAATATAACTCTATGGGAAATAACAGGGGCAGCCATTTTCTTTATATCATCGGGAATCACAAAATTTCTTTTATTGTAAAGAGCCCATGCCTGTGCCGCACGCATCAGGAAAAGAGAGCCGCGCGGACTTGCTCCTAAAGCAATATCCTTGTGTGTCCTTGTCCCATTTATTATATCAACTATGTACCTGACAAGTGACTTATCAATGTACACATTTTTTACTTCTGATTGCAATCGAATTATATCCGATGTTTCAACAACCGGCATGAGTTTCTCCAGCGGGTCGTCAAGCTGGAACCTGGTAAGTATTTCTGCCTCGTCTGCCGGAGAAGGGTATCCAATGGATATCTTCATAAAAAACCTGTCCAGCTGTGCCTCAGGAAGAGGATAGGTACCATGATACTCCACAGGGTTTTGGGTGGCAAGTACCATAAAGGGTGCCGGAACTTTATAAGTGACACCATCCACTGTGACCTGTCCTTTTTCCATGACCTCAAGAAGACTGGATTGAGTTTTGGGCGTTGCCCGGTTAATTTCATCCGCAAGAACAATATGGCTCATTATTGAACCAGGCCTGAATTCAAATTCGCCAGTTTTCTGGTTATATATGGAGAAGCCTGTAATGTCCGAAGGCATAACATCCGGGGTAAATTGTATTCTTTTGAATGAGCAGTTTATCGACCTGGCGAGGGAATAAGCCAGACTTGTTTTACCTACACCTGGAGCATCCTCAATCAATATGTGCCCGCCGCAAATTAACGAAATGAGAGTTAGTTCGACGATGTTTCTTTTTCCAACTATAACTTTTTCAATATTGCCTATAATTTTGTCGGCAATATTTCTGCTTTTAACCATACCAACATTAATCATGGCATCCACCTTTGAGCCTTTTCATAAGTATTTAAGACTATTGCATAAGACACATGATTTGATTTTTTGATAGAATTCATGTAACTTTACGCTACAGTCAACAATAAATGTTTTTTATTTATAAATGTTCTGTAGCATCTACATGTATATAGCTATATAAATTTTATTATAGCTAAATTACACACAATAGGAAGTTTACAGACAAATTTATATTATTATATAGTTTTATAAACTACTCAATTATTACATAGGTTTACCAAAAACAGCAAAGCAGCAATTCCATACGAAAACGGGAACAAAAAGGCTCAAAAGCATTTTTGCGTTTAACTAAATATCCAGCTCACTGATTACTTTTTTCAGCGAATTCCCGGAACGTATCAATAATTCCCTCTCTTCTTCATTTATCGGTACGTCGAGAATTTTACCTACACCATTGTTATTTACAATAGTAGGTACACTTAAACAGACGTCTGAAAGGCCATACTCTCCTTCGAGCAGGCTTGAAACAGTCAAAATGGAATTTTCGTCCCTTACTATTGCCTCGACTATCCTTTTTACCGCCAGTGCGACAGCATAGTATGTAGCTCCTTTTCTGTCAATAATTTTATAGGCTGCATTTTTTACCTCTTCAAATATATTGTCACGTGTTACATGATGCTCACAGCATTGGCAGTCGTTGCAATACTTTTCCATTGGTATTCCCGCAATATTTGTCAGACTCCATGTCGCAACTTCCGTGTCACCATGTTCGCCAAGAATGTAGGCATGAACGTTTCTTGCATCCACTTTTACATGATCGGCAAGAAGATAGCGGAAACGTGCGGTATCAAGAACCGTTCCGGATCCAATAACCTTGTTTTTGGGGAAGCCTGATATTTTATAGGTAACATAAGTAAGTATGTCCACCGGGTTTGTCACTATCAGCAAGATACAAT
>JAMOAC010000406.1 GCA_023621975.1 Bacillota bacterium
GATTCCTCAATAATATCTTTAATGGCATCGGCATCTTCGATTGTTGCACGCCGGATAATAAACGAAAAATTCATTGCATAGACCTCTTTTCAAAATTATCTGTTATGTGTTTTTCGGAGCTTTCAATATAGCGGAATCCATGTACAGGTTTTCTAATGTTAAGGGGCTAAGGAACCGGGAAACATAGTAATTGGAGGTGGTTTCCGTTCCTTAACCTCTCGGCCGGCTATTTCATTAATAAGGCCATTATTGCTTTCTGCACATGGAGTCTGTTTTCAGCCTCGTCAAATACCACCGAACGGGAACCGTCTATAACCTCGCTGGTTACCTCATACCCCCTGTAGGCCGGAAGACAATGGAGGAAGATTGCATCCTCCTTTGCCTTGGAGAATAACTCACTATTGACCTGATAAGGCATAAAAGTTTTGAGCCTTTGCTCTTTTTCATTTTCCTGTCCCATGCTTACCCAGGTATCGGTATATACTGCATCGGCATCCTTGACAGCCTCTATGGGGTCTTCCGTAAGAACGATTTTGGAGCCTGATTTTTTAGCATCACTGAGAGCTTCCTCAATGATCTTCTGATCACATTCATAACCTTTAGGGGAAGCGATTGATAAGTTCACCCCAAGTTTGGCGCATCCATGCAGGAGGGAATTGGCTATGTTGTTGCCATCCCCCAGATAGGCTACTTTCAAACCTTTCAAGGTTCCCTTGTGTTCATATATGGTGAATAAATCAGCCAGGATCTGGCAGGGATGCATTAGATCCGTAAGTCCGTTGATAACCGGGATGGAACCGTACTAGGCCAGTTCCTACACATCTCTCTGTTTAAAGGTACTTATCATTATCCCGTCTAAATAACTGTAAAGAACCTCGGCGGTGTCATAGATTGTTTCGCCTCTGCCAAGTTGGATATCGCTCGAATTTAGAAACAAGGCATACCCGCCCAGTTGATACATGCCGGTTTCAAAGGATACCCGGGTCCGGGTGGATGATTTTGAAAAAATCATGCCCAGGGTTTTGCCCTTGAGAAGATGATGCTGTATTCCCTGTTTCAATTCCTTTTTCAATTTTTCCGAAAGCCTGAATATTTCCTCAATTTCCTCTATTGTCAAATCATATAAGCTAACCAAGTGTTTCATAGGCAATACCTCCCTTTTGATAATCTGAAAATCCGGAGTCAAAACTCAAGCGGTGAATCAATACCATTTTATTCCATGTTGAATTTATTCTTTTACATATTGGATACTTACTCAGTCCATGTGATATTTAGTTTCTTGTGCATACTGAATACTCATCCAGAGAATATATTTCCATATCCCTTTTAAGCGATGTGCCGTTCATTGCCTGAATCAGCGCTTCAGCGGTGTCCAGGGAAGTTATGCAGGGCACGTTATATTCCATGGCAGTTCTCCGAAGCAAGTAACCAAGCTTTGGAGATACTTTCCCTTTGACAGGGGTGTTTATTATCAACTCAACCTTGTCATTCTTTATGGTATCCAGTATTTTATCATCCGGTACCAGAGATGCGTCAATACCAGCTTCCAGCAGGTAAGGACAGGTATCTCCCGTGGCGAACAGGCTGAAGCCCAGACTCAGGAGCTTTTGCGCCATTTGAATACAGTCTTTCTTATCCCTTTCTGCCACCGAAAGCATCACATTTCCTCCTGCAGGCAGCTTCATACCTGTAGCTAAAAAGGCCTTGTAGAGGGCTGTATTGTGATCCTTTGCTACGCCCATAACCTCACCGGTGGATTTCATTTCTGGTCCGAGAAATGTGTCCACAGTTGTGAGTTTTGAGAAAGAGAATACCGGTGCTTTTACAGCTACATATCCCGATTCCGGAATCAGTCCTGTTTTATATCCCAGGGATTTGAGTTTGGCTCCCATGATAACCTTGGTTGCCAGGTTTACCATGGGTATTCCGGTTATTTTGCTCATTATGGGCACAGTTCGGCTGGCCCGGGGATTTATCTCTATTACATAGACTTTGTCGTTTTCATCCAGCACAAACTGTATGTTAAATAATCCTACGATATTCAAAGCCCGCGCCAACCGTATCGTATAGTCCATTATTGTATCCTTTACCTGTTTCGTCAGACTTTTTGGAGGGTACATGGCAATGCTGTCACCGGAGTGGACGCCGGCTCTTTCTACATGTTCCATGATTCCGGGAATCAACACATCTTCTCCGTCACATATTCCGTCAACCTCGATTTCTTTGCCGTTTATATATTTGTCTATCAGTATGGGGTGCTTCTCGGATATATCCGCGGCAAGGCTCATGTACTCATTCAGGGATTCGTCATCGTATACTATTTCCATCGCTCTTCCTCCAAGGACATAGGAGGGTCTGACCAGTACCGGGTAGCCTATCTCGTTGGCAACCGCTCTGGCTTGTTTGGGCTTGAAGACTGTTTTCCCTGGTGGCATGGGTATGCCAAGCTCTGTTAACAGCTTGAGAAATTTATCCCTGTCTTCTGATATATCAATACTCTCCACACTGGTTCCAAGAATTCTCACCTTTTCTTTCTGTAGTGTACCGGCAAGGTTTATGGCGGTTTGACCTCCAAACTGAACTATTATCCCTATAGGTTTTTCCTTTTCAATTATGTCTAACACACATTCCTTGGTCAGAGGTTCGAAATATAGCTTATCCGAAGTGTCAAAATCCGTGCTTACCGTTTCCGGGTTATTATTTATGATTATAGATTCGATGCCTAGCTCTTTAAGAGCCTTTACCGAATGTACACTGCAGTAGTCAAACTCTATGCCCTGGCCGATGCGTATGGGTCCCGAACCTATTACCAGAACTTTTTTCCGGTCTGAAACAACCACATCGTCTTTCCCCTCATAGGTGGAATAGTAATAGGGAGTGACAGCCTCAAATTCACCTGCACAGGTATCGACTATCTTGTACACCGGATTGACCGGGAATTTGCTCCTTAATTTCAGTATTTCATCCAGGGGCACATTGGCAAGGTTGGCTATATAAGAATCTCCAAAACCTATTTTTTTTGCCCGGTGATACAGGTCATAATCAAGCCATGCTATGCCTGAGTTTTTAATTTCCCCTGCCAGTTTGACTATCTTCTCCAGCTTTTTTATAAAATAAGCGTCAATTTTTGTGATGGATATTATTTCATGAGAGCTAATGCCTTTCTGCAAGGCTTTACATATGGCAAAAATCCTCTGGTCGTTTGGGTTTTCAATATATTTCAGCAGTTCATCCTTAGTCATGTTTTCAAACAGGCTAAGGCCCAGTTGATATTTGCCTTTTACATCCAGAGAGTCTATAGCTTTCAGCAGCGCCTCTTCAAAGGTTCTTCCTATGGCCATGACTTCACCGGTGGCTTTCATTTGTGTGCCAAGGCTTCTGTCGGCGGAGGTAAATTTGTCAAAGGGCCACCGGGGAACTTTTACCACCACATAGTCCAGTGTGGGTTCAAAGAAAGCATAGGTATTTTGTGTCACGGAATTTTTGATCTCATCAAGGTTCAGACCGATGGCAACCTTGGCAGCCACCCTTGCAATGGGATAGCCTGTGGCTTTTGACGCCAGGGCTGATGAACGGGATACGCGCGGATTTACCT
>JAMOAC010000352.1 GCA_023621975.1 Bacillota bacterium
TATGGAAGAGAGGGACGCTGTGAATATAATGAAAATCTTGCACCGATAAAACCTGATAATGAAGTATTGGGAGCTACAATTACTTTTCTTGCGAGAAGAATGGCTTATCCTGTAGAATTTACTCCACCGATGTGGGCTAAAAAGATAAGAAGTGATGCAGATATAGGATATATGAGGGATCTTGGTATTGGTGCATTTGGAGATGGAGTAGGGGATGTATATGCAGGTTATTGGTGGTTGGAAATTGGTGCACCATATCATCAGGTTTATGACATCACGAAAGTGAAAGAAGAGTTGCTTGCTTATATAATGGGTATATGGGATTATATAAAAAACTACAGTGATCAGAAAGAAAAAGCAAAGAATTATATACTTGAATGGATTGGAGCAATACCAGGAAAAAGGGAAAGCAGGCGTTTGCTCGGAGATGTGGTCGTTACTCAGGCCAACTGCCAAAAAGATGAACAATGGCTTGACCGTATAAGCTATGCCGGTTGGTCAATAGATTTACATATTCCTGGGGGAATTTTCAATAAAACAGCACCTCCTGAGAGGGGATTTATTGATAATAACTATAAGGAATATACTTTGGTTGCTCCTTATACAATACCACTTCGATCTTGCTACAGTAAGAATATAAGCAATTTATGGATGGCAGGCCGGAATATCAGTGTAAGCCATGTGGCCCTTTCCTCAGTAAGAGTTCAATGCACTCTTGCAAATATCGGTCAGGCAGTGGGTGTTGCCGCAGCGCATGTAATAAAGAGCGGTATTACTCCCCGTGAGGCTGCCCAATCTCCAAACATACAAATTATTCAACAGGAAATTATTAAGGATGATGTTCACATTCCGGGAATAAGAAATAATGATAAAAAGGATCTCGCACTTGCAGCAGAGGTTAAAGCTTCAAGCGAACAATGCTTGTATCTTGATCATCCGAATATAAATGTATACGAAAAACTCGATATGCCCAGGGGACAAGTTTTTCCTGTAACACATAATGTCATTAACACCGTGGAAGTGTTTATTAACAATGATAACGTAAATGACATTTCAGAGGACACAGAAATAAAGGTACAGCTCCATGAGCTTTGCACAATTTGGGATCAGGATGATGGCAAACTTGTTGCTGAAAAATTAATAAAAATACCACCAGGATTTCATGGTTGGTTTCCAATTCATCTCAATATAGCTACAACTCCCGGGAAACCTCATCGTCTATCCCTGGGAAAAGCTAATGGTATAAGCTGGGCTCACAGCTTGTACCAGGATGTGGGAACATTGGCACAGTACCAGTATTCCTGTGAGGGTGGATGTGAAGCAAAAAATATATCACAACCTACGTTGCAACCGGAAGAAGTTGATATACCTGCCTTTAAACGATGGAATAATTACGGATGGCGAAAAAGTTTTTCTTTTGCCATGCGAATATTTCCTACACCGACCCCGTATGGAGGAAGCAATATTAATAATGGTTGTGCATGGCCTTATGACATGCCTAATATCTGGATTTCTGACAGAGACCAGGAATTGCCTCAATATGTGGAATTAGACTTTAAAGAGGCTAAAGAATTTAACACGGTAATAGTAAGTTTTGACACAAACTTAAATTTGCTTCACAGCTATATGCCTGGGAAGTGGAGATCTCCGGTATGTGCCAAGGAGTGGGCAATTTATGCAAGAGTTGATACCAATTGGATCTTAATATGTAAGGAAGATAATAATTTTCAGCGTCGGCGGGTTGTTACATTTGATACTGTAAAAGCTTCCGCTTTAAAGATTGAAGTTTTAAAAACAAATGCCGGAGAAGATGCTGAAAACCATGAGAAAAACTGTGCGAGAATATATGAAGTGCGTGTTTATAAAAGATGAGAGGTCACTCCTCTCTTGGGAAAATAGCATTTTTTTAGTGTTGAGGAGTGTTCAATGTTAAGGTAGAGGGATATTCTTTTTGATGGAGTATATTCCTCTTTGATGGAAATATATTCCTCCTTGATAGAAGATGTCTCTTTTAATAAAGAATGTGTCTTTTCTGTTGCATCGGAGAATGTCTTATTTTAATTTCACGGATCAGTTTACAAAACACAAAAAGGGAGGTAATGACAAATGGCTAGTATTAAGCTTCCACCTGAAGGTATATTTTTCGGTTCCGGTGTATATCCTACCGACACAGATACATTGATGTGTACAATGATTGGTCATTATGCATGGCAGTGCCAGTATTTCAGCCCTTTAGAAATGATTGAAAAGATAATAGAGGATAATCAGGGAAATCTTGCCCAGGTCTGGGGTTATGCCCGTGGCTTTTCTCCACGCCTAATTGCCGAATGGTTTTATGCTCTTGATGAAATCGGTATTGATATTCCTGCTCCTGATTGGGAAAATTGCAAGAATCTGGTTGTTTCGGAGTACAAAGAAATTTTCGATAAGTACAAAGACCGTTTTGGTGCAGGTATAGTACGTTTTATCAGAGAAGCAAAGAAACGTGGTATATATACAGTATTGATTTATACTAATGCTGAAAAAGAATGGGTTCAAAAAATGAGGGAGGAAGGCGGAGAGTTTTATCTTGGTTATGACTTTGGAGAGAGGTTCAATATTGGTCTTAACGATGCGCGCAAGATACTGGCTGAGAGCGGTAAACTGACTCTCGGAGCGCTGGCCGATCGCTTGATGAAAATGGTGCGTGAGCATGTCAATGAACGTCATGAAAATGGCTGGGGTATGGTTATGGCAACCAGCAGTAACTTCCACCTTGATTATGAAATCTTAGGCGGTGCAGAAATACCGGTTGTAGAAGACTTTGCTTTCCCAAGCCTTAATTTTTCCAGTGGCTTTTCAAGGGGACTATACAGACAGCACAATCTTCCATTATGGGGTTCTCACCTGGCACATGAGCATTATTCGTGGCAACCTAACAGTGATTCCCATCGTTATGATATGCTTCGCATTTCCATGTATCTGAAATACATGGCTGGCAGCAAGATGATAATAAATGAATCAGGAAACTGGTTTGTTGAACATACTCTTTCCCCTGATTCTCCTAAACTTAAAGTCCCACAATCTGCCCGCGATAAGTATGGAGTAATTGGGTGGGGAGGAGTGCAAAAAGAGCTTGCTGAAAATCCACAAGGTTTAAAACCTTTCCTTGAAGAAGCAAGACCATATTTTCCTACTATGAACTATGAATCACCCATATGCAGAAAATATAGGGAGGTTATTTCTGATTTTTGGAACTTCGTTAAAGAAAACGGTACACCTGAAGGTCAGCCTGAAACAACAATCGCCCTTGCAAAAGGAAACTACGACCTTACAACTGCCCGCTACAACCACAACTATGCTATAAGTGGTTTGTATGATATAGCCATTGAAAATCCCAATTGGTTCCAGGGAGCACCTGAACGTAGCTGGAAACTTGCCAGAGATGTCTTTTTCCCGGAAGTACCAGTACTCAAGCCCTATGTCAACATACATCTCTCAGGTACGCCATATGGGCAGGTTGATGTAGTTTCTTTCGCATGTGATCAAATCAGTGCGGAATTTCTAAACAAAAACTATAAAGCACTTTTGTTTGCCGGCTGGAATACCTGT
>JAMOAC010000223.1 GCA_023621975.1 Bacillota bacterium
ATAAAATCTTCTACAACACTTTTAAATTCGGTATACCTCTTTTTATCGATAAATTCGAAACCATGTGCAAAGATGCTTTTGTTGCGTGTATCAACTTTATCCTTTAAATTTTCAAGCAGCTCCACTTTATCTCCTGATTTCCCTCTTTTCATTATGTCATCATCTATAGCTGCAAGAGTGATAAACCCTGCCATCAGACTTATATTATGGGGTAGTTCGGCAATTGTTCCGTATCTTTTCATTTTTTTTCTTATATTGTTTATTTGTAATAGAAGAGCTCCAGGAGACCCCAGCTTGGAATAATCGGGTTTTTCAGTATCAATGCCATGATCCCACAGGCACTTTTGCTCAACCATTTCAAGTGCCCTGTAAAGAAGAAGGGATGCCATTTCATATTTTTCCTGTCTTTCCCGTCTTAGAGCATTGTTATATAAATTACTGATAACATAATGTACATTCTCGAAAACAAATTGCTTGCCGGTTTGCTGATCGTGAATTGCCTCCAGCTTTTCAAGGCATCCCAGCTGTATCCTTATCTTATCTTCATAAGGAGCCAGTATAAAATTTGTATCCAGCTTTTTCTCCCTTAAGGTAATATCATAACATGCCTGCAAATCTGCCCTCGCATTTTTTATATTAAGGCTGTCCCATGCGTTATATGCGCTTGAAAGATAGCTTAAAGCTTCATATTCCCGGGTTCTGGGAACCTTTTGGTCAAGCTCCATAAAAATTATTGATGCCGAGGTATAGTCCATGTTATTGAAAAGGCATATAGCCTGTTCTCTTTCAAGATCGCCGAATACTTCATAAGGGTTATCAATGGAACATAACTTTTCCGACCCCGGTTTTGGCTTTCTTAAAGTAGTTATATAGTCACCGGCTACGTATACCAGCTGGGCGCCTATGGCATGACCCGCCATTGCACAGCCGGCTGCCATCGATTTTGTGCCTCCGGTAAAATCCACATAAATTTTTTTGGGCCGATTCCATTCTTCATATGCGGTTTTAATTGTCTGATACAGCTTCAACGGATTTTCAGAATCAATTTCAGCAAAAGTGTACTGGCTTGGTTTCAGTTGGGTGAATTCTACAACATTGTCAAGCAATTTTCTGGTTTCCTTTGTGAATAAAATCAGCACTTTTTCGGGTTTTAAAGCGGAGATTGATAATACCAATGGTTCGTATGACGTTCCGAGGGTAAGAATAAGGCCTTCACAGCCGTCCGGTTTAGCGTATGTACGAATAAATTTTTCTTTTATCAAAGGCATAATGTTATCTTTGTAATACTCTTCAGCTTTTCTTCTGCTTTCTTCAGATGACCTGTCCATACCCTCCCAGATTTTACTTCTTTCCTGCAATTCCATGTCAATGTTTTCCATACCAACTCTCCTCTAATAAAAAAATTTTATATTTTTACATATGTCTTTGTATCTTATAGACTTGGACAGCAACTTTAGGCAGCAACTTTGAATAACAAAAAGCACGAAAGCTTCACTTCTTCGGAGAAATGCAATGAATATCAGGATGTCTGTTTCTCTCGAAAAAGCAAAAATTTTGTATTTAATTGATATAATTATACTATTTTTTGCTCTTATTTACAAGCATTGTTAATAATGTTTTGTAAATAATTGGTAGTATATAATCCTTATTATTCTGGATTGGGTATTCCTTTCTGCATTCGGAAAAGGTTTTAAATTCCTTGTTCTGCTGGATCATACATTTCAATGTTATAAAACCAATGAAAAAAAGACATCCTGAGGCGTTTCAATCCTTTTTATCCTGGAATGTTTGTCCTGAAACGGGGAATATCTATCCTGGAACGGGATTTTTTAAATAATCAGCCGGGCTGTTTTAGCAAGGCTTTCGCCAAGCTCGCTTTTTCTCTCTCTAACAACAGTGCCAAGCCCTCTTGAAACCGCTTTGCCCAAACCAAGATACTCAGGAATGAGAAAATTAACCTTAAATCGTCCTTTAAATGCTTTCATATCAATATTTTTAAATTTAACACTGCACTCCTCAACATCAATCCAGGCATGCAGTGTGCCATTAACATTATAGCCAAGTCCCTTTGACATTGAAAGTATATTGCCAATGAGTATTCTTTTGAGCATGTCCTCTTTTTCAAAATCAGAAGCTCTTATATATTTTCCTATATTCTTTTGGTTCAACGCCATCCAGGGCGTAACAAACCTATACTCCACATAATTGTCACAAATACCGAACTCAAGCGGTTTTCTTATGATTTTCGTCTGGGATACATTGATTTTTTCGCCGTCAATGTCTATTTCATCAGTATTGAACCCTATTTGAGATATAAGGGATGATCCTTCACAAATCCCGCATATCACGGGTTGCCCGTCAATTACCTTGTACTGCACTTTCGGATAATTGTAAATAAATTTATCTCCGTCGTGATTGCTTATAATTTTTTCATGAGGGAACTTTCTTGCAAAATACCCTCTTAATTTAGTCGCCTGCCTTGCTTTTAAAAATATGTTTTCGAACTTTACAAGTGTGTAGTCTATCTTCATTTTTACCTCTTTAATGTAATAATTTTTTCTTATATTTCTTTATTTTCTTTTAATAAGCTTGCTGTACAAGTTTTTTAGAAATTAATGATATTATATCATAAAATTCCATATGATTCTCTATTTCATGACAAATTGCATAATTTTTTGTAGAAGTGCAGAAATAATAAAGACAAATAAAATCAGCTGCTTAATTTATTATTGGATAGGCATTATAGAATAGGCTTTTCAACATTTCACTTTTGCTGAAATAATCTTTTCATTAATACACGGCTATTTTATTACCCAATTATCTTATGCATATAGTTTTAATCCTAATTTTAGCGGAATGCACACCTCAATACTTTAAAACAATGGATAAATCTATTGACGATTTTGAAAAATTTCAATCCTTAATTTTATTGAATTACCAATATTATTAATTTAACGGTATAACGATTTAAAAGTATAACGCAATTAGCAACAAAGGCAAGCGGTAAACAATTTTATCTCTTGTTTTTGTGGAAAGTGGACTTCAACTTAATGTATTTATGTTAACTGGCACGCTTATTACTAATTACTAAATATTAATCCTTGTTTTACTGGATCGTGCACTTCAACCAGATCTGCTTGATTCAATAGTTAGAAAAAGGGATGTGTTTCAATCCTTGTTCTACTGGATCGTGCACTTCAACGCTGGCAAGAGTAATGCAGCAGCGGATGAAGGAAGGTTTCAATCCTTGTTCTACTGGATCGTGCACTTCAACCATGGCGGCGCTGAACCTCGGAGCCGGCAGCAGCAGTTTCAATCCTTGTTCTACTGGATCGTGCACTTCAACCACGGGTTTTCGTAACCGCTGATGCCAGGCCTTGCGGTTTCAATCCTTGTTCTACTGGATCGTGCACTTCACCTAGGTTACAGTCCGCGCAATGTTTATGCATGGACTAAGTTTCAATCCTTGTTCTACTGGATCGTGCACTTCAACTATGCCTATAGTCCATGTTTTTTTGGTGAGGAAATGGTTTCAATCCTTGTTCTACTGGATCGTGCACTTCAACCATTCTTGGGCATCTGCAGTATT
>JAMOAC010000038.1 GCA_023621975.1 Bacillota bacterium
AAGGAACGCCAATTTGATCTTGCAAATAATCTGTATAAATTTTCGTATGAAACAAGAATCAGTTCACGCAAGTTCGTTGAACAACTGGTTAAAAATATTGATGCTCTTGCTAATATAATCAATGATAATAAAAGCTTGAAATTAAGCTGTTTTTCTTATTCCGATTGTGCAATTTGTGCCCACAAAATGATGTTTTCTCGTCAAGGTGGGTATTATTTTACGCTTACGTTCTGGGTAGACTGGTCTTATGACCCTACTGTAAATTCCATGCTTATAATGCTTGATGAAATCAGGAATTATTTTAACGATATTTCTGATCTATCTGATAAATTAGTTAACCATGCCTATATTTCTTTTCGTTTTTTAAATATGCATAACTTGGGAATGGAAGATACGATTTACATAAAATTAAATGCCCGTGGTAGACAGCTTACAGACTTTGAAAACTTTAAAGCAGAATTAATAAAATATATAGAACAATTAGCAAGTGAGGGTAAATTAGATAAAAACATAGCTAAACAATATCCTTTAAAATTAGATGGCGAATGGGCTGATTTAATATGGATATGGACGGGTAACAATAAGAATAATTTCGATAGGATATATATGAATTGTTTTCATTGGATGTTGTGGAATCGTTGGGCGGAAAAGCAAACATCCGCAGAAAAGTCTAATGTCCAGGTTAGTAAGGAGATGAATAGAGAAGAATACTACAGGTTGAAAAATTACGAGAAATATGAGGCAATTGATGCAAAAGTAATTAAGGATATTTATTATACTTTGACATATTTTTCATCGTACCTTAAACAGCGGATATGCGCTATAGACAATATTAAGGGAATAAAATGGATAAAGGATTGTGTGTGCAAGGATTCAGTTACATATTTTGGCAGGGTCATGCTTTTTGCAGTTACAGCTTACATCAGCTATAACAAGGGAAACGTAGAAAAGGATAAAGAAGAAAAATTTTCAGATTGGCTGCGCGTTATTGAAAATCTTGCCAGAAACACTAGATTTGATGGACTTGATGATTATATACGGGCAATTCGATCCATAGCTAACCTTACTGAGAATTGTAATGATATACTGCAGTATTTAGCATCTCCTAAATGTTCTATTAGCGGTTTCTTAAGTGAACAAGTGGAGGAAGAGCGGCTTAAAGCAAAGCTTATATTAAAATGTAATAACTTAAAATGTGATGACTGGAAGAATGCCATTTATGAGGCGGAACAGCATCCTTACTTTGCTGGACAGATTGCTTTTTTGTTTAGCTTTATAGGTCTAAATCATCAAAATGTTGATAACTTGTCTGCTGCTGACTTGAACAACTACCTGCAGCGATTTAACGTTTATAAAGAAAAAACTTCTGCCCTGTTTAATGAAAATGGGTTGACGATAGATGCGAACCTGTTCAGCCGAGCGGTGTTGGTGCAAGGGGATTACTTGCTTCCGTATAGGAGTTCTAAAAGCTTCTTGATTGGAAGCCATAGGGATATTAGCTGGAAGGCGTTATTGAGGAACAGCAATGCTCAAAAAAGGATATATTTCAAGCAAGTAATAGATTTACTAGACAATAATAACTTAACTAAAGCACATGTTGAAACACAATTGAGGGATATCATAAATAATTCAACGGTAAACGACTGGCGAAAATATTTTATTGAGATTGACGATGTGATTAAAGGCTGTGGGTATTATAGACTTATTAGGCATATGCCTAATGACTTAATTCTGATATTGTCTGGACAAACAACAGCCGGATATAATAAGGAATATTATACCTATGCTTTATATATTCTGTTAAGAAAGAATAGAATTCCAGCTAAATACATAGAAGATCGCGGTCAATACGGCAGAATATTTATTAGTGGCATAAAAAACAAAAATATATATGCTTACTACGGCCCAAACCCAAACCAAAATGGTTCTGACTGGCAACTATGCGTTGTTGATCGTAACAACAATATCACTAAGTCTTTTTCTACGGTTGAGGACGCATTTAACTACATCTTAACCCTCTGAGAGATATGATTGGAAACTAAATACAAATATAGTAATACCAAAAAAGTTGTAGATAAATATGAGAGGGGAAGGAGCATATCCTTCCCCTGAGAGGGGCTGTAATCTTTGCTATCTCACGGTTTTATACTTAAGCAGACTACTTTGTAGGAGATCTCAGCATCTCAATGACCTTCTTTATGTGCTCATAAATCACCATTATATCTCCCCGCGTTGCCGGACAGTGCAACTCGTCATTTAATTGTTGAAGGGAGCTTATGCTTCAATACCCTGATAGTTGTTTTGTATGAAGTGTTTTTCTACCACTTGTGCGTTTAATATGTTTTTCTGGGTGGTACCGTAAGACTGCAGAAGCTTTATCTCAACGCCGTTTTTGAGCACCACCTTGCAGTGCTTGCCTTCCCTTATCACCTGCTCTATCAAACGGTAGTTTATATATCCCAGTGTTTCATCTCCTTGGATGAGAGGGTATCTCACCATGACGGGCATCAGTACCAGGTCGTGCTTGAGCGGTATAGGTATTTTGGACTTTTGACCCAGTATCTCTCCGTACTTTCGTCGAAGCTCCACGATGTCGTAAGAGAAGCTGGCTGCGATGCCTTTAAGCACTGATTTTATCTTCTTGTGTATTACCCTTTCTTGGCCTTCCAGGGTGATAAGCAGGGTGGTGTCTCCCACGCCTTCGGTATAGACCGGTAGCAGGGCGCTTGTGCCCTCTTCAAGATAATTCTCTCGCTTTTTCAAATTATCTTCCTCCCTTTCCGATTTTGCTTTGGCATGGCAGATACACAAGAAGCATGAATAATAATTTATAAATTTTATCAAAAATGGTATTTATAGCCGGGCGATGTACATAAAATAGAATCAGGCGAGAAATTGATTATATTATCATGTCAGGTCATGCCCGTCACTTTTCGGGTGTGTTTTTTTTATTTGGGGATGTGAATTAGAAAGGCTTTCTCTTTGGTGAGGCTATCTTTTAAGCTTGAGGCTATACTTATGCACCTTTTCAGATGGCTTTTCCTGACGTTTTGCTTTTTCATTGCCTATGTGGCTTTGCGTGCAAGCATATGATGAGCATATGAAGGCATTTGTACCTCCCGTCTGCCGGGTATTTCCGGCTTTTGCAAGCAGGGATTATTATACACCATTTTCCTTTAAAACACAATAGCCAATTTTGGGGAAGCTGGGCTTAAGGCGGTTTTATAGGCAACTGTAGGCTGAAACAGGTGGCATCGATGTGTACGGTAGGGTTTTAAAAGAGGCGCTAAGGTAAAGAGGAAGTCAAAGATATGAGTTAAAGAAAGAGAGAAAGTTATAAAAAATGGGCACAAAACAAAAAGTTCCATAAAGAGATAAATATTAACAAAATATAGCAGAATATGCTATAATAGCCGTAGCAAATGCCAGCAGTTTACATTTAAAAGATTCAGTTTTATAAACAAGTGATGGATTTCATTTTTTAAGTAGGGATGGTGTATGTATGGATTACAAAGGAAAGTTGAGGGCATTAGATCTG
>JAMOAC010000289.1 GCA_023621975.1 Bacillota bacterium
TGGTATTTTTCAAATGCTGTATTTTCTTTTATGCACTGGTAGTGGCAGTTTCACAATTATTTGGTTTAAAATCATATTTGCCGCTGATTTTGCCTTTGGCCGCCATCGAAGTCATTGTTGCCACTACTGTTTTCCAATCACCGGTAGATCATGAAATGATTACGCAAAATGCTGGAATTATATATTCTGTTCCGCTTATTTTCATAATTCCGCCGTTAACTTTACTGATTGCAAAAATTCGCGGTTTGCCGAAGCGAGAAAGGAGTAAGGGCGAGCAAAAAGGGGGTATAGGCGAGCAAGAAAGGGGGAAAGACGCATGATATTCTTTTTGCTGATATACGCATTAATTATTTTACTTAATGTCCCCGGCCTTATTAAGAGAAGGGAATGGAGGGAGCTTACCGTGTTTTTTGTTTTTTATGTTATTGCTTTTGTCCTGGGACTGATGTATGTCCTGGACATACCTATACCAAGCCCGATGAAAGGCCTGCAGTATCTTATTTCCGACAAACTTGGCTTAAAATATCCGCCGCACTAGCTCTAAAACAAGTGTGAGATGGCAACTGGTAAATGCACTGGAATAGTGCTCTGGAAATAATATACAGATTATAGATCCTGGTCCTGGCATAATAAATTTTCGGAATTTTACAGAAATTAAAAAATCCGATAAAGAATGAATTGCAAAGCTTGCTGTAAAAAAGAATGTGGAAGTCGCAAACCCTATTATAGATGACACGAAACTAAAAGAAACACAAAACTAAAAGAAATTGACGTTCTTATAATGGCTGTGTATTTTCAGGATATGACTGTTGCAACAGAAATTGTGAAAAAATTGTTCCTGTATTTCAGGAAGGGTGATTATCTTGCCGTGGCGATTGTGCTTGCTGAACAAAGTAACCGGTTATTTTACGGCTTTTTTGAAGATAGCTGTAATATTATTTCAAAATTTCTTAGCAGGATGCCCTTACCCCTCCAGCTAAAGGCCCTGTCACCGTATTTTCTTAAAAATTCTTTATTTGACAAGTGCTTTAGTTCATCATATTCAAGCCTGTACATAAGGTTTGTCCTGAACTCTTCAATTTCGGTAGTTTTAACGTTTTTGTTATGAGGGCACACGTCCTGGCAGACATCGCAACCCCAAATCAAATTGTGCTTGGTTAGAATTTCCACATCCTCGTCAGACAGATGCCCCTTTTTTTGGGTTATGTAAGATTTGCATCTTTGCGGGTTTATTGTGAAGTCTCCCAGGATGCACTGCCCCGGGCATTCCCTGACACAGCTGAAGCACCGGCAGCAGGTTCTTTCCTGAGGCTTGTCCGGTTCAAAAGGGTAATTATTGAGCAAATAGCCTATAAAAACATAAGAGCCGTATTTATCCGTTATTATGTGGTTATTGATGCCCCAAAAACCCAATCCGGCTTTCCAGGCAAGATACCTGTCGCTTAAAGGTCCGTTGTCAACGAAAGATTTGTATTTGAAATTTTGTATGTTTGCTTCAAGGAATTTTCCTATTGCTTCCAACTTATTTTTAATTATAATGTGATAATCAAGGCTATAGGTGTATTTAGACAGATTGGCTCCTTCAATATTTCCCGTAAAATAGGGGAAAAGGCATACTATTACGGACTTTGTGCCTTCAAGGGCCAAGTCAGGCCAGACTCTTCTTTTTATGTCTTTTTCCTCAAGACCGCTTATGTGGCCTTTTTCAACCTGCTTTATCCAAACTTTTTCGAAATCAAGGTATGGGCCTGGCGGCGCAATTCCCACGTATTCGATATTTAAAGACTTGCAGAATTCAATCAATCTATCTTTCATTGCCAAAAACCCTGCCGGTTAATTTTATGGTAAATTGCCATGTTGCGGCTATGTTTTAATAATATCATATTTCCTTTTTCTGAAATAGGCCATTTGATTAAACAAGGGCAGAAAGCTGCATGGCTTCCGCCCTTGTTTGCACGAACAAAAGAATTGTGAAAAGCTATAATGCTGGTTTTTAGCTCTTAAGCGCGTAACTTTTGCTGTCGAAATGCCGGCACACAAGTTAATTTGTTATTTAATATATGGCAAAGCCTTATATAGCGAGCTTGCGGCTTCTGCCCAGGTTACCTTCGCTCTGCCGTCTAAAGGATCGCCGTCTTTAGCAGGAAGTATTCCCAGGGCATAGCATATGGCAGCGCTTCCTTTAGCATTGGAACTTATATTTTTTATTCCTGCAGGAAGTTTAAAAATATTGCTGTACTTTGCGATGTCCGAATATCCGAGAAGATTTGCCAAAAGCTTTACGAATTCTTCTTTTGTTATTTCTTCATTTCCATTGAAATTTCCTGAAATATCTGTGAGGATTTTATGCTTAATGGCACTTTCAACATATAAATAATTTTCATCATCAATTGGCACATCAGGGAAACTTTGTTCAGTGAATTGGTCAATACCGTAATATAATGTGCCTTTTGCGCGAATAATCAACTTAACGGCTTCAGCTCTTGTCAAATATGCATCGTAGTCAACATCAGCATTTTGAATTATTCTCTGGGCTTTCAACAATTCCACGCTTCTCTTTGCCCAGTGATCCGGCAGGCCAGTATCACTTTCAGGCCCTATCGCTTTCAATTCGTTTCCGGACCAATCAATCGGCTTGCCGGATGTCGCATCAATTAAGTAGCTGCTGTAGCCATAGACCGGATTATTAAATGAATATACAAGAATTGGAGTATCAGAATACGACTCACTTCCATTAGCTTTGTCATAGATATATGGAACAAGATACTCAAGTGTTGGTTCAATTCCCTGGAGGTATTTATTCAAAGCAGTTTTTTTGTCAACTATATTTGAAGCGGACGGAAATTCCATGTCACTCCAGGAGAAGTTGAAGCCCCTAAGTTCACCGGTTTCACGGTCAATGCTGACAATAATAGAGTTATCGGGATAATATATTCCATTGACGACCCTTGTGAATGTGTAACTATATTCGCGAATGAATTTTTTTGTTTCCTCGTCAAGCTCGGGCTCCTGTAAGTTCTGGTCTGCGAAAAAGCCATACTGTTCAGGTAAAAGCTTTTTAATGGTATCAATGGCTATTTCCTTGCATTGGCTCCAATTGAATTTTTCTGCTACTTCTGCGTTGGCACCGCCTTCTTTTAACATAAGTTCGTAATTATAATTGTAGTTGTATATGTTTAAGCTATTTATGTGGCCAGTTTTTCCTTTGATACTCATGTATAAGTTCACAGTCCGGTTTCCATTGTATAAATCCCAGTTAAAGTACCAGTTATCTTCTTGGGCGTTGTAGTTTAGCGGATAGTAGGACGGAGCATTTTCATCAAATTTTATGCCGAAAAGTTCTTCAACCATTGTTTTGTATTTTTTGGCAAGAGCCTCAGCTCCCTTTTCATCAATTGCCTTATCTGAAATTTTCGCATCAGGATTCATGGGAACAGGATTGCCTGTAAATTGATTATTCCAATTATCTGTGTTAGCGACGCTGCCGTCGTAATTTACAGGTTTGCCGGTTACAGCATCAAGCAGGGAGATGT
>JAMOAC010000446.1 GCA_023621975.1 Bacillota bacterium
GAGCTAAGCCGGATAGGGGTATATATCCCTATAAAGCATGTCTCAAACAGTGCCGCCATTATTCAATTCCCTGAAATGCACCTGGACATGGTCAGACCCGGTATAATATTATATGGAATGTATCCGTCGGACAATGTGGACAAGAGCAAGCTGGATTTAAAGCCTGCCATGACTTTGAAAGCAAATGTCATCCTGGTAAAGGATGTCGAAAAGAATACCTATATAAGCTACGGAAGGACCTTTAAGACGAAGCGTGAGAGTAAAATTGCTACAATACCCATAGGATATGCGGACGGATATACAAGGCTTTTAAGCGGTAAAGGAAAAGTACTGATAAACGGCGAAAAGGCTCCGATAGTAGGGAGAATTTGTATGGACCAGTGTATGGTGGATGTAACCGATTTGAAAAGCGAAGTCCGTGTGGGCGACGAAGTGGTGCTCTTCGGCAAACAGGGCGATAACGAAATTACAGTTGAGGAAATAGCAAAGGCCATAGGTACAATAAATTATGAAATTGTAAGCCTTATAGGCAAAAGGGTTCCAAGGGTATACCTGGAACATGGAAAGATAAGTAAGGTTCTTAATTACCTGATCTGACTTAACCTGTTGTGCCGGATTGTTTGGGATAACATCACTTCGGTTTACGAGGACATTGTACATGAGGTTACAGACATGCCAAATAAAGGACGCAGGTGTAACATATTTTTAATTTGACCTGTGCATAATACTGACTGTATAATTAATATATATAATATGAGCGGAATATGCATTTGTTAAAAAAATTAGGAAATTATCTGGATGTTATTTGATTTTCTTTGTATTAAATAGTGAATTTTTGGTGTATTTTGTGAGATTATAATTTATAATGGTGTTGAGGGTTGGCTTCTTTTGCAGGTTATAACCCCGGCTGAACGCATGCATGCATGATTCTGTGTAATGATGCTGAGGACTGCCGGAAAAGAAGAGGGGGGTTATTTTGGCTGAGATAAAAAAAATTTTGGTAAGTCTTCCTGACAATCTACTAAAGGAAGTGGATTCAATTGCTTCTTTAGAAAAGATTAACAGAAGTGAGTTTGTACGAAAAGCAATGAAATTATATATACGAGAGAGAAGGAAAATTGAAATGAGAGACAGGATGATAAAAGGTTATCAAGAAATGGCCGAAATTAATGTAAAACTTACGGAGATATGTTTAGAAGCCGATAATGACCAACAATTAAATTATGAAGAACGACTTGGGGAGCTGGAATAGAGAGTGGTAATAAAGCGTGGCGATATTTTTTATGCTGATTTGAGTCCGGTTGTTGGCTCTGAACAAGGGGGCATCAGACCTGTGCTCATTGTGCAAAATGATGTAGGCAACAAATACAGTCCAACTGTAATTGCTGCCGCTATTACATCACAAATAAACAAGGCAAAATTGCCGACGCACATTGAAATAAGCGCACAGGAATACGGACTCCCGAAAGATTCTGTTATTCTTTTGGAACAGATAAGAACCATTGACAAAAGAAGACTTAGAGAGAAAGTGGCTCATCTCGATGATGAACTAATGGAAAAGGTAAATGAAGCGTTGATTATCAGCTTCGGACTGACGGACATATGATTGATACATGACCAAATGAGAGACAGACATAAGACAAATACATAAATACATATTGAAAATACATATGAAGAACATATGCGGCTGATACAAGATATAAACCCAGAGATAAACCAGGACATAAACTTATATATAGGCTAAGATATAATCCTGGATGTAAATACAGACATAAACTCAGGTATAAACTCGAAAAAGTACAATAATGTATTTATTTGGGGGTACAAAAGATGAAACTTGCAGATGGCAAAAAAATTGCACATATAGCTTTTATTTTAATTGCAGTCATGGGCATTTCACTGATCTGGACAGCGTTCGGAGGCTTGTTTTACAGAGGGAGTGCCGCAGAAGCAAACGGAACCGGAGAGACGGTTAATACATCAAATGTTGTAATTGCAAGTGTTGACTATGTGGACGAAAAAATAAAGCAGGTAAATAAAAAGATTGATGAACTCAAAGCTCTTGAAGAGAGAATTGACGAGCTCAATGCCGTTGTAGAAGTTTTGGATAAAAAAGTGGAGGAGCATTCAACAAGTTTGCTGTTTGAAGTTATTGAGCTTGAGGCAGGACAGACACTGATAGCCGGTGCAAGCTCGGAGATAATCCTGAGGGCAGGCAGGGCAACGGCCATATCAGGAAAGAACGGGGACGGCCTTTCTGATATAACTTCAGGCGACGGAAGCGAATTGTTTACTGGAGACGAGATTCCCCGCAACCATCTGTTGCTTGTCTCAAGAGACGACGGCAGAGGCTTGACAGCCGTAAGCCAGAAAGTATACCTTTTGTTTAAAGGTACGTATGAAATAAAATAGACAGGTGACATAGATGACAGGTGAAGGTTCCTTGTCACCTTGAGGTGACAAGGAACCTTTATCTGTCTAATTTGCAGCTTTCCCTGCCACATTGTCATTTTACCAGCTTTAATCTCTTTGCAACGGCAAGGAGTATGAATTTAGGCAAATCAAGCATTCTTTTAAATCTCCAGGGTTCTTTATAGAGTCTGTACAGCCATTCAAGCCCGTTATTCCTGAAAAAATCAGGTGCCAATGATACATTCCCGGCAAAAACGTCGAGGGTACCTCCCACTCCAATGCATACTTTTACGTTTAACCTGCTTCTGTTCCTGTAAATCCACTTTTCCTGTTTGGGCGCACCCAGTGCTACAAGCAGTATATCGGCACGGCTGCGGTTTATGGTATCTATTATTTCGTCTTCTTCTTCAGGCTTGAAGTATCCATGGTGGCAACCTGCAATTTCAACACCCGGGTAGTCCTTGACAATATTATTGCCTGCGGCTTCCGCCGTACCAGGTTTTGAGCCGAGCAAAAAATATCTTATATTTCTTTGTGAGGTCATTGAGAAACTGTTTTTTACCAGGTCAAAGCCCGAAACCTTTTCAGGCAGGGGCGTTCCCAGTATCTTTGACGCAAGGACCACACCCGCTCCGTCGGCAACAAGCATATTGGCCTGTGACAATATTTGAGCAAGTTCGGGGTCCCTTCTGGCAGCCATCATAATTTCTGAATTTGGAGTAAATATCATATGAACTCCGTCTTCAGAAAGAAAATTTTCAAGTTTTTTTAATGCTTGTCCCATTGTTACATTATCAATGGGTATACCCATAATATCAATTGTGTCTCTCATATACCATCAATCCTCTTCAATTAGTCCGACTGCAATTTTTGCATTTTCCAAGGCTTTTCTTTTTAACACTTCTACATCCTTTTTTAGTTGTTCGGATATTTTAGCCCTGTTTAGCCATACTTTATCGACAATACTTTTGAGCTTGTCAAATTCAAGAAGGGCTACGTTGCCTGCCGAAGGCTGATTGGCATACTGAAGGAATCCTTCGATTTTGGGTTCATAAGCCAACCCTATTATGGGAACTCCGCAGCTGGCGGCAAAAATCAGGGCATGCAGCCTCATACC
>JAMOAC010000393.1 GCA_023621975.1 Bacillota bacterium
AACATTCCTTTCTCCTAAAACACTGGGTATAATACTGCTCGGCCTGGTAGCCTTCGCTTTCGGCACTGCAGGCGGTGTATTGTTAGGCAAACTCATGTGCTGGGCTACAGGCGGAAAAGTTAATCCCCTGATCGGATCAGCCGGTGTTTCTGCCGTACCTATGGCTGCCAGGGTTTCCCAAAAGGTCGGCCAGGAAGCAAACCCGGGTAATTTCCTTTTGATGCATGCCATGGGACCGAACGTAGCCGGCGTTATAGGCTCAGCAGTAGCAGCAGGTGTATTAATAAGCATATTGGGATGATTTATAAACGACGGAAAGGATACTTTTTCCGACAGGAAGGAGTGTCCTTTTTATTTTTCTGTTTTCATGTCCTCCCGGCAGTTTTTGCATAATCCGTAAAACTTAACCCTGTGATTTTTCACAATAAAACCTTTATTTTTAAGTATCTGATTTTCAAGGGATTCAAGCAGATCCTCCTCTACTTCCTCTACTGAACCGCATTCGGTACAAATGATATGGTGATGCCTGTGGTCTTCCCTTTCCCTGTTCAATTCGTATCTGCTTCGTCCGTCGTCAAAATCAATCTTGTAAATAAGACCTAATTTATTCAACAGGATAAGTGTCCTGTAAACTGTTGCCAGCCCTATATCCGGATAGTCTTTCTTCACATTTTCATAAATTTCCTCCGGGCTCAAATGTTCCCCTTCATGCCTGCTTATTACATCAAGCACGGCTTGTCGCTGGACCGTCAGCTTATAGCCTTTTTCCTTCAACTGCTCCTTAAAAATATCTGATACTTTTTTCAATTAAATCACCTCAGTATAAAAAAGCACAGAATAATAAGTCATTATTTTAGACAAGTTTTATTTTATATTAATATTTTTTATTATATTTTCCATTATATTAAATAATAGCCGTCAATGCAATTATACAATCTGCAATTTCTTAGGTATTAAAAAAGCGGTTAAATTAATAATACTTATGTTAATAATACAAAAGTAATACTTTCACTGTTGTTAAAAGTCTGCTATAATTAGGTAATTGCTGATCTTCCCATGCCACAGCTAAATAACATGACACCGCTCCAGCGTGCTGCAAAGCCGCATATGGATTACCTGGCCAGGTACGGAGAAGTAGGAATGGTCAGGACAATACCTTCGGGAGTATCACCCGGAAGTGATACGGCAAATCTGTCCGTTTTAGGGTATGATCCCAGAAAATACTATACAGGGCGCTCACCCCTGGAAGCAGTGAGCATGGGACTGGAGTTGTCGGATGATGACGTCACCTTCAGGTGCAATTTGGTAAACCTGTCGGATGACGAAAATTATCCGGACAAAATTATGATTGATTACAGCTCTGATGAAATATCATCAGCTGAGGCGGCGGAATTGATAAAGGAATTGAACAGGCATTTCGGCACCGATGCCATAAGCTATCACGCCGGAATAAGCTACCGCCACTGCATGGTTTGGAAAAACGGTCCCTTAGGGCTTGATCTCACTCCCCCTCATGATATTCTTGAAAAAAGGATATCGGAGTACCTTCCAAAGGGAGAAAAAACCAGACTTCTGCTTGATATGATGATTAAAAGCTATGACATACTGAAAAATCATCCGGTAAACCTGGCACGAATTCAAAGGGGCCTTAAGCCCGCGAATTCGATTTGGCTATGGGGTGAAGGTACAAAGCCGGCATTGCCGAATTTTTATGATAAATATAAAGTAAAAGGCTCGGTTATTTCTGCAGTGGATTTGATAAAGGGAATAGGAATTTGTGCAGGACTTAGATCCGTTGACGTAGAAGGTGCTACCGGAAACATCAATACAAATTTCCTTGGCAAGGCTCAAGCAGCTTTGGATGAACTGGAAGCTGGGATGGACTTTGTATATATTCATATTGAGGCGCCCGATGAATGCGGGCATAGGTTTGAAATAGAAAACAAGGTAAAGTCGATTGAACTCATAGATGAGAAAGTTGTCGGCACAATTCTTAAAGGCCTTGAAAAGTATGACGATTACAAGGTACTGGTCCTTCCGGATCATCCAACCCCGCTGTCTCTTAGAACTCATACTCCGGATCCCGTGCCTTATGTGCTGTACTGCAAATCTTCACACAAACCTTCAGGTGTGGACGGCTATGACGAGGTACAGGCGGAACGCACTAAAATATTTATAGATGAAGGATATACTCTTATGGATAGGTTCATCCTGGGTTAATGCTATGATAACAGGCGCCAGGCAGGGCTGTGGCAGAGTGGTGACAGAAGAGGATGGCAGACAGGGCAGCGGTGACAAGGAACCGTCCCCTGTTACACATCCCTGCACATTGCTCTGTCACACCCTCGCCCTGTCACCCCTGTCACCACTGCATTACTCAAGCAGCTTTTCAACACCTTGCATAAACTTTTTCCAGTTAACGTCCTCCATATAATGCACAAACAGGATTTCATTTATACCGTTATCCTCGATAAACTCAACTATGTTCTTGCCGGTCGAATATTTGCTGTAGAATCTTGAATCAACAACGTATATTTCTTCATAGTGTGGCAAAAGGAAAGGTACAAAAGTGTTTCCGTAAGAATCTTTCATTACAAGAATCTTCTTTCCGTTCTTTACATCTGTTTTTATTACAGACCAGGTGGCCCCGCCGCTGCTGAGGAATACCAGGTACTTGTCCTTGCCTTCCGCATAGCTCATGTCAATTACTTCAGCTTCTTTGCATTTTTCTCCATAATACATTTCATACTTGTAATTTGTAAAAGGCATATATACGTATATAGTGTCAGGATTTTTTTCAAGTTCCTTATTAAGGGTTTTTGTATATGAGCTTCCCAAAAAACCTTCTATTTTCCTTTCTTCGTATTTTTCAAGGGGTACGGGCTCCTCACCCTTCAACTCCATAAAAGCAGTATATGCATAATATGCACCAAGAGCAGTCCAGTGATGATCGGTCTTAAAATAGATATATTCATCCTTGTGTTCATTAAGAACATCATATACATTTACCGATTTTATGCTGCTGTCCAATTTGCTTCTGAGAAAATCCATTGCATCATTTTGCGAGTCGGTGATGCCCTTATACCTCCTCAACTTGATAAACTCACTGGCTGTCGGTGCAATAAGGGAATATATCTTTACATCGTCACTTATTCTTTCCCTGTACTTGTTAAGTACCTCGGAGTAATAACTCATGCCTTCCTTGTTGAATTTAAACAGCTGAACCGCTTTCCCGTCTATCACCAGCCAGTATCCTACGTTTGCATTTTCATCAAATTCTCTTGGAGGCTCTTCCTGCTTTGCATTTGAGTTTTCTCCACCTTCCTGCCCTGAATCTGTACCGCTGTTTTCATTGACAGCCATATTGCCGTCATTACCGGAAGCCGGTTCTTTGCCTGATTGTGTCCCGCTTACCTCGTTTCCATAGTCATTGTCATTCGCCTGATTATTGTCAGCACTTTTGCCACCGGGAGCTACCAAATTGTCTTCCGCATTTTCTCCCTGAACCTGCCCCGGCTCACGGGTTACAATCAATTCTACGCCCGAATGCCCAAGTGACATGGCCTTCCTTATATCCCGGCTCGACTTTACCATCCAGTCCCTCAAAATAAAAGTATCACTGTAGTAATCTTCATAGTCGCGGAAATAGTCACCACTTAAAAGTGCTGACAGTGTCAGCCTTGGCTTTTCCTTCAATCTCCTGTTCTCCAGTTCGGAAACCTGGGGTTTGTTAAAGTTCAGCGCATTTGCCGCTCCCAGCAAAACTATTATTAATAAAAACGCAACCGTGTCATAACGCAACTTTTTCATAGCTACCTCCCAAACATACCCTGCACATAATATTCCGCGAAAGAGCATTTAAAATCTGAAATACAGGAATGGGTTATATGACTGCCCTACCAAAAATATTATTGAAGCCAACAGTATCGCTATATTCACTGCAGGTTTCAACAATCCGTCAACTATATACATGCCTGTTAAATTTTTTCTGAGGCGTTTTTTTATCCCTTCATAAGCCTTCTTTAAAAGCGGAGTGCTTGCAATGACTGCCATTACAAAAAATGTAGCGTTATTTGTAAAATGAATATATACTTCACCGTTTGACCACGAAGCAGCATTTATTCCAAACATAATTCCAAGGAACCTGAAAGCCTGTCCCAGGTCCGTGTGATAGAAAAACACCCAGCCAACAAGCACCGCCAAAAGCAAATATATTCTTGATAAAAACGCAGGGAGCCTGTCGAACAGATTCAATAGAAACTTCTTCTCAAGGAAAATCAGTACAAAATAAAACAGGCCCCAGAATATGAAATTCCAGCTTGCCCCATGCCACAATCCTGTAAGGAACCATACGAATAAAAGATTCCTTGTCTGATGTTTTCTGTTCCCGCCAAGGGGTATATATACATAGTCCCTGAAAAAAGTCCCCAGTGATATGTGCCATCTTCTCCAGAATTCCGTTGCAGATTTTGATATATACGGATAATTGAAGTTCTCTTTATATGTAAATCCAAAC
>JAMOAC010000226.1 GCA_023621975.1 Bacillota bacterium
GACTTCTTTATCCGGTGTGTTGAATTCAATTTTTGATAAATAGTTGTCCCAATATAACTTTAGATCATGCAAGTCTTTTTCAATGACATCCAAGTTTAAGTTCTTTTTAACTTCATCCCTTGCAGTTCTTACGGTATCAGCAAAACCTAGAATTACCACCATCGTTTGTTCTTCACCTGCTGCAAGCTTCAAAGGGCAGCACAGTGCTCCAACAGCATTATCAGATGAAATTATCGAATTAGTACACGAGCCGTTTTCAACTACAATAGGATCGCATTCTGAACGATAAGGGCCTATAAATTTTTCCAAACTGCAGTCGTAACCTTCTACTTCAAGATTTGTGCCAATATAAGAATAGAAATCTTTTCCCATTGCTTCGAAAAAGATAAATCCATCCTTATATTCAGTATTAAACAGCATACGAGGCCAATCGCATATGAGGTCAAGTAATGCTTCAGGATAACTGAATTCCACATAGGTAAAAGCTTTCAAATAGCGGCTTTCATTGGACAAATTCTTTATTTTCATTTTCCATACCTCATAATTCTTACCGACAGGCACAAAGTATGTTGTCTTCGCTTCAATACCGGCATAGACTCCTGTAATTTTGGTATATCCCAAACCATGGCGACATTCATATTTTTCAAGATTTTTCATCACAGGTTGCCACGATGGAGACCAATATTCACCATTGTCCATGTCTCTTAAATAAATATACCGTCCTGGCCTGTCAAAAGGCAGGTTGTTATATTTATACCTGGTGATGCGCCGAGAATTCGGGTCTTTATAAAAACTCATTCCACCGGCATTATTGGAAATAAATCCACCGTATTCACCATTCCCAAGGAAATTGATCCAGGGCAAGGGGGTATCCGGCCTGGTTATAACGTATTCTCTGGTATTGTTGTCGAAATACCCATATTTCATTTTTATAGCTCTCCTATTCTTATCCATTATTATCGTTTTTTTAATTAATTAGTTGTGCCAGGTAATTAGATAGTATTTTAGGGAGCTTAAGAGCTAATTTTTATCAGATCTTAAGCCCGGAACTTCTGCTATAAAAATGCTGGCACAAGAAATACTGGCATAGTAAGTTAATCCAATTTACTCCTTGACATAGTAAACGGAGAAATCCCTCAGAAGCGGAATGTCAACAGATTTTATAATTCTCAGTCTTATTCTGTCTGTTCGGATGCTTTCAAAGCGGTCTATTTTTTTATGCCCGATAGCACTCCCGCGTACCAGTTCTATCCATTTCCCATCCTGCCTCGCTTCAAGTACATACTCCCGCACCCGCTCACCTTCAGCAATTTCTTCCATCAAAATAGCATGGTTGACCTGCCCCTGGCCAGTTATTTCAAGCTCCAGACATTCACCTTTGCCGGAAATCCGGTTTATTGGTTTTGAAAACCGCCTTTTTATTTCATCGCCGAACTCAATCACACGTTCTACATCAGCTTCGGGAAGTAACCCTCTTCGGTCCGGTGAAATATTCAAAAGCAGGTTTGCCCCATGACCAACTGAGTTGTAGTATATATTCATAAGCTCTTCCAAAGTCAGCAGACTTTTTTCATCGTCGGGATGCCAGAACCAGTGCTGCTTTCTGATTGGTACATCACACTCGGCAGGAACCCACTTAGGAGTGTCAGGCAGCCATGTGAGCATGTCATTGGTAAACATGCTTACCCTTGCTTCAGTGGCTGTATTCCAGCAGGGGTATGGTGCCAGCCCGCTCTCATTTCCGACCCAGCGTATAGTTGGACGTCCCATGTTAAATATCATGGCATCGGGCTGATACTTTGACACCAAATCCGTAATTCTTCGCCAATCATACTCTCTCCCCTCGGAGCCTGCTCCATCAAACCACACTTCTACCAGTGGGCCATACCCTGTTAACAATTCTGTGAGCTGTTCCGCGTAGAAATCGTCATAGGCCTCTTTATCAGAGTAACAGGGTTCGTGCCTGTCCCAGGGAGATAAATATATTCCAAAAAGGATGCCTTCCTGCCTGCAGGCTTCAGCACATTCATAAACCACATCTCCTTTTCCATTTTTCCATGGACTGGATTTTACCGAATAATCAGTAGTTTTGGTTTGCCAGAGGCAAAATCCGTCATGATGTTTTGCTGTGAGAATCAGATACTTAAATCCGGCTCTCTTTGCTGTTCTGGCCCATTGCCTACAGTCAAGGGAGGTTGGAAGGAAGGTTTCCGGGGAATCGGTTCCGTCCCCCCACTCCTGATCATGAAAAGTATTCATACCGAAATGGCAAAACATGCCCATTTCGAGATCCTGCCACTTTAGTTGTTGTTTGGTAGGTTTAGCCAATTCTATTTTGCTCATAGTAAATAACCCCTTATCCTTTTATTCCGGATGACATTATGCTTGCTTTTATCTGTTTTGAAAATATTGCTGTTACCGCTAAAACAGGCAATATTGTGACCACCGACAAACCCATCATTAAATTCTGCCTTATCTGCGATGTCTTTGATATGGTATAGACTGCAACATTTAAAGTCCAGAGATTTGGTTTGTTGGCTACAAGGAAATACCAGAAGAAATCACCCCATGCTCCGACAAAAGTCTGTAATGCAACCAATGTTATTATTGGCTTTGACATGGGAATGCATATCTTTAAAAAAGTAGTAAGTTCATTGGCTCCATCTATTCTTGCTGCATCAAAATAAGCCGAAGGAATTCTGTCAAAGAATCCTTTGAAGAGATATATATAAAACGGATACGGGTATAACCACGTGACAAGCATTCCTCCATAGTTATTGTACATTCCCCAGCTTTTTACCAGTAAAAGCTGCGGTATCATAATGCATACGAACGGTATCATTAAAGTTGCCAGAAAATATAACAATATGCGATCTGCAACTTTCTTGCTCAGCAACCTGGATAGCGGATATGCAGTCACGGCACCAAGGACTACCTCACATATAATTGCCCATACAATTGTCAGAATCGTATTGAACATAAAGGCAAAAAAGCTGTATTCTTTTATAGCCGGAATGTTCTTATACATGTAGGTGGGCGTAAGATAGTAGTACTTATAGTTTTCCAACAGCAGAAGATAGTTTTGACCCGTAACCGTACCCTTATAGTCTCCGCTAATATTATAAACTGAATTCAAATAGTTACCTACCGGAATGCTAAATTTGTCTTCTCCCAGTCTGGTGGAATCAAAACTTTTGTCCAGACCGTTAATATTAAACTCATATCCTATTAATTCTGCAGACCTTTTATAATTATCGCCGTTAAGCAAAACTTCTGCCGATACTCGTGCTCTTGCATAAACTCCGAATTGCAGCTGCAACCTGAGCATTAACCCATGGGCACGTGAATAAAATATAGTTTTACCGTCAGAAATACCATATACCTTTACTTCACTGACTTTTTCCCTGTTCAGTTCATAAATGGTCGAATACATCGCCAATGTTGAGTCTTTAAGAATGATATCTTCCAGTTCCTTTTCAGTTTTATCGCTGTACTTGGAGTAAT
>JAMOAC010000342.1 GCA_023621975.1 Bacillota bacterium
AATGCAAGCTGCAGTTCTTTTTATCCTGCTTACCTTTGATGCTATCCTGTCTTTAATTTCCAGGAACAAGCGGTATTCAAGGTCAACAACCTTTTCCTCCGCACCGAGTATTGTATCTTCCAGTTCTTTTAATTCCTGGGTGATGTATCTCTCAGAGTTTGCCAGTGTCTGCTTTCGTATATAATTCTGAGGTACCAGCGAATAGTTGGATTTGGTTACTTCAATATAGTAACCGAAAACCTTGTTAAAACCTACTTTAAGGTTTTTAATGCCTGTTTTCTCCCTTTCCGAGTTTTCAAGGGCTGCAATCCAGGCCTTCCCGTCGGTGGTAGCTTTTCTAAGCCTGTCCACCTCGCTGTTATAACCTGTTTTTATAATTCCTCCCTCTTTCACAGTAATTGGGGGATCATCAATTATTGCCTTCTCTATAAGTTCGTATATATCTGAAAGTTCATCTATCTGGCTGAAAATCCTTTTAAGCATTTCCGATTCGGAGCCTTTAAGCAGTTCTTTTATATATGGTATACGCGCGGCTGAATTTTTCAAGGCAATCAAATCCCGGCAGTTTACATTGCCTACGACAATCTTGCCTATCAGCCTTTCGATGTCATATACCCCTTTAAGGTACTCCCTGATCTCCGAACGTACCATAAACCTGTCTTTAAGTTCACTTACAGCCTCAAGCCTTTCATTAATATCAACCGCATTTATCAGGGGCTGTTCTATCCACTTCCTGATCAGCCTGCCCCCCATTGAAGTCATTGTCCTGTCCAGCACCCACAAAAGCGTACCTTTTCTGGACTTTTCTCTCATCGTCTCGGTAAGTTCCAAATTCCTTCGGGTAGCAACATCAAGAACCATGTATTCTTCAATCTTGTATGAGCTAATACCCTGAATGTGATTCAGTGTGACCTTCTGCGTCTGTTCAAGGTACTCAAGAAGCGCTCCTGAAGAATTAACTGCAAGGTTAAAATCTTCTTTCAGCAATTCACAGTCATCAAAATAGCTTTTTATTTTCTCACAGGCATAGGCTTTGTCGAAATATTCATCTCCAAACATTGAAATATATACGTTAAACCTTTTCTGCAAGTTCGAAACAAGTGTCGTATCATTAAAGAATTCACTGTTTGTAATAATCTCTGAAGGAGAAAATTTAGCTATTTCATCCATTAGCTTGCTGACAGTATTTCCAAAATTTATGCTTGTTGAGGTAAAATCGCCCGTTGAAATGTCCACTATGGAAATGCCAAAATATTGCCCGGTCTTGTAAATTGACATAAGATAGTTGTTTTTCTTTTCATCCAGCATGGAAGAATCTACTACGGTACCGGGCGTTATAACCCTTATTATATCCCTTTTTACAATGCCTTTGGCAAGGCTTGGGTCTTCAATTTGCTCACAAATAGCTACCTTGTAGCCTTTGTTTATAAGTTTAGAAATATAGGAATCAGCAGCATGAAAGGGCACACCACACATGGGTGCCCTCTCCGGAAGACCGCAATCCCTTCCCGTCAACGTAATTTCAAGCTCCCGGGACGCAATTTCAGCATCCTCAAAGAACATTTCATAAAAATCCCCGAGCCTGAAAAAAAGAATGCAGTCTTTGCACTGTTCCTTTATTTCAAGATATTGCCTCATCATTGGTGTAAGATTTTCCATTATGACCTCCGAATCCCCGACAACTTATTACATATTTCAATCATTTGCAGCCGCTGCACGAGCTGCAGTCATGTGAAGAGCAGGATCCTTTTTCCTCTCCTGTAATTGTGAACAGGATGATATCGTTCAGCCGTTTTATAAGGCTGTCGAAAGCGTTCTTTGCCGTAATAAAATTCCTTGTAGTTCTGTAATTCAGTACATCCTGCTGTTTTAGCTTAACCATATTCCTTAATTCCTCGATGGTCCCCTCTGGTCTGCCTTCTCTTATTGCATTGTTCAGTTCCGTCTTTAAACTGTTTAAATTCTTCAGCAGCTGCTTTGCCTCTTCATCATTTTCAAGCTCAACTTCTGCTTTCTTGAGTTCTTCCATCTCGAAAGAATTTGCTATCATTTCTCCAAGCTCTTTTGCCTTCATTTCCAAGCTGTTATCTATATCCATACTCCAATCCTTCTTTCTAATTTCTACTTTTTAATTAATCTCACTTAATTTGTCTGTACATTAATAAATCGGTTTTAATTCGTCACATTGTTAACAATTCGGGAAGTAATATGCTTAACTGCAAAATTACCTTGGATTTTAGATATTTATTCCACCGGATAACCTTCCAGTGACCATGTCTGCACTTTATCTATTTTAATCTTTACCAGTTTTCCTACCATTTCTTCATTGCCCCGGAAATTGATCACTTTATTTGTACGGGTTCTTCCGGTAAATACCTTTTTGTTGGTCTTGCTTGGCCCTTCTACCAGTACCTCTACAACCTGTCCCAGCATTTTATCGTTAATTTCTCTGCTTATCCTGTTTTGTACCTCCAGCAGCCTTTCAAACCTCTTCTTTTTAACATCTTCCGGGACCTGGTCGGTTCTCTTTGCAGCAGGCGTACCTGTACGCTTTGAATACAGGAATGTATATGCATTATCAAACCTTACCTTTTCCACAACATCAATGGTGTCATCAAAGTCTTCTTCAGTTTCTCCCGGAAAGCCTACTATTATATCGGTTGTAAGCGCAATATCCGGTATTTCCTTTCGTATTTTTTCTACAAGTTGAAGGTATTGTTCTTTTGTGTATTTTCTGTTCATTTTCTC
Organism: Bacillota bacterium; assembly: GCA_023621975.1. The sequence goes on from JAMOAC010000342.1 coordinate 2,749, forward strand.
AAGAACCCGTGTGCTGCCTGCCTGTACTGGAAGATGCAAATGTTCGCACACTTTTTCACAATCCCTCATTGCAGCAATCAATTCATCGGACAAATCTTTGGGATGTGATGTTGTAAATCTTATGCGTTCTATGCCTTCAATTTCATTTACCTCTCTCAAAAGCCTGGCAAAATTATACTCGCCTTCCAGGTTTTTGCCATACGAATTGACATTCTGTCCAAGCAGTGTAACTTCCTTAAATCCCTGCTCCGCCAGCTGCCTCACTTCATTCAAAATATCTTCCGGCTTTCTGCTTCTTTCCCTTCCCCTCACATACGGAACAATGCAGTAAGAGCAAAAGTTGTTGCAACCGTACATAATTGTAACCCAGGCCCTAACGTTATCTTCACGCCGGGTGGGAATGTTCTCTGCTATAACACCGTCACAATCCCACACATCAATAATGCTTTTGCCGGTATTCAGGACATTGTAAAGCAATTCCGGAAATTTATAAAGGTTGTGAGTGCCAAAAACAAGGTCAACATGGCTGTATTTCTTGCGGATTTCCTCTACGACCTCAGGCTGCTGCATCATGCATCCACAAACAGCAATAACAAGGTCCGGTTTCTCTTTCTTCAGGGTTTTCAATGTGCCCAGATGGCCATATACCTTTAATTCGGCATTTTCCCGAACACAGCACGTATTGTATATAATAAGGTCGCTTTCCTTCTCATTGTCAGTTTGGACATAACCCATTTCAGTCAGCATTCCTGCG
>JAMOAC010000326.1 GCA_023621975.1 Bacillota bacterium
GTAAAGTAACGGTTGAAAGGAGAAGTTGAAATGTTTTCTGGCAATAGTCTGGACACCCTTTTTTTGCTGAAAAACTGTAAAAGCCGTCGCGTGTCAAGTTACGATAAAAGCGGGGGAAACCACGACTGGGTGGATATCAAGCCTGGTGAAACAAAAGTAATTGCGGATATAACAGGGTGCGGAATAATACGCCATATCTGGATGACTAACTGGACAGGCGATGAAAACTGGGTTGAGGAAGCTTTTAATCTAAGGAAGCTGGTATTGAGAATGTACTGGGACGGTGAAAAAAATCCAAGTGTGGAAGTGCCTCTTGGTGATTTTTTCGGAATTGGTTTTGGCTTGCGTAAAATTTTTACATCAGCCGCTTTTGCCATGAGCCCTCAGGACGGTAGGGGAATGAGCTGCTATTTTCCCATGCCTTTCAGGGAAAAAGCCGTTATTACCATAGAAAGCAACTGTGAAAACCACACAAACTTTTATTACTACATTGATTATGAGGAATACCCTGAACTGCCGGGCGAGATTGGGTATTTCCACGCCCAATGGCGCAGAGAGGCAAATACAAGGGGATGGGCACCTATTGAGCCCGGCCTTCTCGACAGGGAAAAGGCCAACGTTCCTGAGGAACCCAAGTGGTATCCGAAAGCATGGCTTGTCAGGAACAGGGACGGAAAGGACAACTATGTGATCCTGGATGCAGAAGGAAAGGGTAAATTTGTGGGCTGCAACCTGAACATTGATGTGTTTGAGCCCCAGGCCAATGAATGGTACGGAGAAGGAGACGACATGATATTCATTGACGGTGAGCCATGGCCTCCGTCACTTCACGGAACGGGAACGGAAGACTATTTTAATACTGCCTTTGGACCCACCCAGGAGTTCTGCGCGCCGTACCACGGGATAACACTGTACAGCGGGGATAAAGCAGGATTTAAATATGGCGGTAAAAACAGCATGTACAGGCTGCATATAAAGGATCCAATTTATTTTAATTCATCCATTAAAGTAACAATTGAGCACGGACACGCTAACAAGCTCTCAAATGACTATTCAAGTACGGCTTACTGGTACCAGACAGAACCCCATAAGCCATTTGACCCTATTTTGCCGGTTGAACAGCGTTTACCGAGAATACACGAATGGGAGAGGGATAAAAAATGACAGACATCAAAGCACACATGATTTGCCATACTCATTGGGACAGAGAATGGTATCTCACCAGGGAAGAGTTCAGAGTGAAGCTGGTAAGGCTTATTGACGGTCTATTGAATATTATTGGCAGTAACCCTGAATATGTTTCATTTATGCTGGACGGACAAACAATAGTGTTGGAAGATTACCTGGAGATAAAGCCGGAAAACAGGGAATTGTTGAAAACTGCCCTTGAAAGCGGTAAAATAATATGCGGCCCATGGTATATCCTGCCTGATGAATTGCTGGTAAGCGGAGAATCACATATCAGAAACTATCTTGTTGGACAAAAAATAATGTCTGATATGGGCGGTTCGATGCAGGTTGGATACTTGCCCGACTCTTTCGGCCATCCACAGCAAATGCCACAAATCATAAAAGGCCTTGGCATGGATACCATGTTGTTCTGGCGTGGAACGGCAAATTTCATGAAGAAAACGGAATTTTACTGGGTTTCACCCCATAAGGATTCGAAAATCCTGTGCATTCACATGCCCTGCGGTTACGGAAACAGTGCAAGGCTTAGCAGTGATCCGTCCGTCAGCAATCCCAGACTGCTGAACATGATTTCAACCTTCAGGGAGAGGTCTTCAACCCGCCATGTACTGCTGATGAACGGTTCTGACCATATCATTGCGCAGGAAGATATTGTGGATATTGTAAAGGCATTTAATGAAAGCCATGAAAATATAAAAATAGAGCTGACTACACTTGATAAGTTTATAAAAGAGCTAAAAGAGGAACTGCCGGAACTGGAAACCTATTCCGGTGAATTCAGGTATGGGCATAGGAGCATGCTCCTTGGCGGAACGCTTTCAACAAGAATGCCCATAAAGCAGAACAATCATGTTGTTCAAAAAAATATGGAAAAATACCTTGAACCTATTATTGCATGGGAACATCTTTCGGGCGGGCAAAGCGGAATGCAGAATTATTTGACTTACCTTTGGAAAAAGATACTGGAAAACCAGCCGCACGACAGCATATGTGGATGCAGTACGGATGCAGTACACGCTGAGATGATGACAAGGTTTGAATGCATTAAGCAGGTTCAAAACACATTGATTTCCGATGCCTGGAAGAGGATTGAACTGATCGCCGGAAGGAGCGGAAAAGCTGCGGATGCCCAGCTGATGATATTTGAGCCTACCCAGGACAGGAAACCTTCATATCTGGAAGTTAATGTGGATCTGGACAGGGCTTTGATACAGAGGGTGAATTACGAAAAATCCATAATCAATGACTTTGAAGATCAGATAGAACATCCCCCTGTTCCGAAAAAGCTTAAAATCGTTGATGACATGGGTAGAGAAATTGAACATGTTATTTTGTCTTCCGAAAAGGCATACTACACTGATTATCTGGACGAAAGCCTGCCCGAGGTTTACAAGGTTAACAGGTTAAAGGTTGGACTGCTTCTTCCGGGCTATGATTGCGGATTCCATGTACTCAATGTTTACAGGGTAGATGATGAAAAGGAAGAAACCCGGACGCATATCAATAACGGGCAGAACAACATCATTGAAAACCTGTATTATTCTGTTTCCTTTGAAGGTGATTCCTTCAAGGTCACAGACAAGAAAACAGGAAAAGTTTATCAGGGCGTCAACCGCCTGGTGGACAAAGGAGATGCAGGTGATGAGTACTCATATTCATGGCCGGCACATGACAGCACTTATGGCTTTGATCCGGAAAGTGCCAGAGTTGAGAAGATTACAACGCCGATTTATCAGAAACTGATCGTCAGAGGAAACATGCTGCTTCCTGAAAAACTGACGGAAGACAGACAAAAGAGGAGTTCAAAGCTTGTACCGTCACCGATTGTGATGACTGTGACCCTGTTAAAGGATATTGACCGCATTGATTTTGAAACGGAAGTTGAAAATAACTCATGTGATCACAGGCTGCAGGTTGAATTCCCTTCAGGTATTTTGACAAGTGAAAGCCAGGCTGAACATTGTTTCTGCATGGTAAAAAGAAGTATAGAGATGGAAATACCTGAGACCTGGGCGGAATACCCCCAGTCTACCCATCCTGCCCATGGGGTGATTAAACTTAGCGACGGCAGTAATTGTTTGTCTGCCATTACCGAGGGCCTGCCCGAATATGAGGCTGAAAACGTAGACAACCAATCAGTGCTTAGAATCACTCTGCTTCGCTGCGTGGGCTGGCTTTCGAGGAAAGACCTTCTTTCAAGGGCAGGCCATGCCGGTTGGGAAGTTGAAACTCCTGATGCTCAACTGTTAGGCAGGCACAGTTTTAAATACAGCATCACTTATCACAAGGCAGAAGATGAAGGAAGG
>JAMOAC010000225.1 GCA_023621975.1 Bacillota bacterium
ATAGCCTTAACTTTAGTATGTATATTATTGGGTATTATGATTGCATGGCAGTATAAAAGTGTAAATTACAACCAGAATATAGCCAGTTTTCAAAGCAAGAGAACAGAGGAGCTTATGGAGCAGCTTATTGAGCTCCAGAATACAAATCTTGTTATGAGGGCAAGGTTACAGGAGCTTCAGGAAGAGAACAGGAAATATGAAAGCGCAATAGTAGGTGATACCGAAGCTGTAGAAAACCTTAAAAAACAACTCGAGATTGCAAGGATATTTGCGGGTCTTGTGGATGTAAAAGGGAAGGGAGTTATCATTACCCTGGACAACGGCGAACTGACGAATGTTGAGGAAGGCGATATTCTCGACATAATTAATGAATTAAGAGCTATCGGTGCACAGGCTATTTCGGTCAATGAGGAAAGGGTTGTTGCCACGACAGAAGTCAGGCAGGCGGGCAATTATCAGGACGGCACATATATTTTAATAAACGGGGTAAGGATGAAAGCTCCTTTCGTCATAAAGGCAATATCAGACCCGGAAAAGCTTGAACGTTCACTTACAATGATAGGCGGGGTAGTTGAAAAACTTGAAAAGTTTGGGCTTAAAATTTCCATAAAACAGCATGATAACATCATCATACCCAAAGTAAGGGATGACGGTTCCGTGCTTAAGTATGACATGCTTACTCCCGTAAAATAGTATCAAATATTGCCATCACCTGTTATTTTTTCCCCTTTTCGATAATATGAATAATATATATGAGCTATTTATACAGAAGAGTAAAGGTCTTAATTTCATGAAAATATGGATTTAAGGCCTTTTTTAATGTGCCTTTAAACAGGGGATCGGAAAGGGGGATATTTGTGAAAAAGGCAATATCTTTGTTGTGTGCGGTAATTTTGTTTTCCATGTTAATTTTGTGCAATGGCTGCTCAAAAAAGGAAGACCTGTCATTGCTGAGTGACCTAGGCGGCGTGTATGCATCGGATTTCGACGACCTGGATTTAAGCATTGAAATAACCGGTAACTTGTCGGAAGGCGTAGCTGAAAGTATCAGCACTGTAGACGAAGTGACTGATATACCGACATCCTCAAGCGGAATATACAGCAACAAGCTGATGAGGTGGGGCATAAGAAGAATGCCTGGAAACCAGCCTCCTGTTGCTGACCCGGGGGCTCCCGAACTGATTTCAAAATACGGGGGCATTTATATCGGAGATACATCCAAAAAAGTAATTTACCTTACATTTGATGAAGGTTATGAAAACGGGTATACGCCGAAAATTCTCGACGTGCTTAGGGATAACAATGTTAAGGCGGTATTTTTTATAACCGGGCCATACCTGAAAGAGCATCAGGACCTGGTCAGAAGAATGGTGGAGGAAGGGCATACCGTAGGAAATCACACGATACATCATCCAAGCCTGCCTGAGCTTAGTGACAAGCAGCTTGAGGAAGAAATATTGGGGCTGGAACGTGCTTTCAAGGAGAAATTCGGCAAAGGGATGAAGTTTTTACGCCCTCCCAAGGGAGAATACAGTGAAAGGACCCTTGCTATTTCACAAAAACTCGGGTACTGTAATTTATTCTGGAGCTTTGCCTATGATGACTGGTACAGGGATAAGGTACGCGGAGCTGATTATGCGTATCAAATGGTGATGAGAAACCTTCATAACGGAGCAATTCTGCTGCTGCATGCAGTTTCAAAGGACAATGCCGATGCCCTGGATATGATAATCAAGGGTGCCAGGGAAATGGGATACACTTTTGGGGACATTAACGATCTCATAAAGTAATTAATAAATTTTTCCGGCATAAATTTAGTAATAAATAAAGGCAAATATTAAGGAGAATCCTGCCCATGGCAAGAAAAAAGCCTAAAAAAAATAAAAAGGAAAAGAGCGATGTAAACTTAAAGGAAAAATTGACAGAAGTCCTTGAGCTCCCCAAAGAGATTATGTTAAACGTGCCTAAACTGACTTTATTGGGCAACAAGGACCTTATCATAGAGAATTATAAAGGAATAGTGGAGTATGAAGAAAATCGTGTCAGGGTAAACACGGCAATAGGAGTGATAAAGATAACCGGCAGTAATTTAACGATAAGGGAAATAACTTCTGAAGACATTATGGTAAACGGGGAAATAATTTCACTTGAATTTTTAAGATAGGGGAATATTATGTTGATTCTGAAATTATGGAATTATATTCGAGGATATGTTATTATTATAGTTAAAGGCTACTTCCTTGAAAAGTTTATAAACATATGCACTCGCAGGCAAATACTGCTGTGGGATATAAAGGTGCGCGGAAGCGGGGTAATGACCCTTAAAGTAAGCATAAACGGGTTTAGAATGCTTCGGCCTATAGCCAGAAAGACAAACTGCAGTGTCAGGATTGTGCAAAAGAAGGGGTTGCCTTTTGTATTCAGCAGGTATAGGCGAAGGAAAGCATTTGTCGCTGGTGCGGTTCTTTTTGTATTATTGTTGTATGTATTGACATCTTTTATATGGTCAGTCGAAATAACGGGAAATGAAAAAATTGAAACGGGCGTTATTTTGGAAAGGCTTGCTGAAAACGGCGTAAAGGTAGGCAAACTCAAATATAATATAGACACAGACAAGGTTGCCAACTCAATGATGCTGGCAATCGATGAACTCAGGTGGATAAGTATTACCATAAAGGGCACCAAGGTCAAGGTTCAGGTAGCGGAAAGGGTTTTGCCGCCTGAACTGGTACCTAAGGATCAGCCCTGCAACATAGTGGCAAAAAGGGACGGAGTTATTAAGTCCATCATAGCCAAGGAAGGGCAGGCTGTGGTCAAGCCCGGAGATACCGTAATAAAAGGACAAATGCTTGTTTCGGGCAGTATACCGATAAAGGGGGAGGAAGGAAGGACAAGGCTTGTTCATGCCATTGCCTCGGTGGAAGCACGGACCTGGTATGAAGAAAGCTGTGAAGTAAAGACAAAAATCACAGAGAAAAAGAGAACGGGAAATGTGACAGAAATTACTTCAATTGAACTGTTTACTAAAAGAATAAGGCTTTTTCCGAAGAAAATAGAATTTGACAAATATGATAAAATAGAAACTGAAAAAAGGCTCTCTATTGGTGGGGATCTGGTATTGCCCTTTGCCATCGTAAAAGAAAGCTTTTATGAATGCGTAGATGTTGAGAAGGAGCTTAGCCTTGAAGAAGCCAAACAGCTTGCAGCGGATACAGCCTACAAAAAAGCACTGGAAAAAGTCCCTGAAGGAGCAAAGATAGTAAATCCTATTGCAAACTTTAAGGAAGATGAAGAGGGCAATATAAAAGCGCATGTAATAATAGAGTGCCTTGAAGATATAGGAATAGAAGAAAAAATTGGAGGGGAATAATTGGAAGGGCAAGTAGAAAAAACGGTTCAGGTTGAAAACATTGAACATGCGATGAATTTATTTGGAAGTTTTGATGAAAATATAAAAATTATTGAAGATGCATTTGATGTAAAAGTTTTTT
>JAMOAC010000024.1 GCA_023621975.1 Bacillota bacterium
TGATCTCCAAAAAACATTATCGCCTTTTTGCCGGCAGCATGAACCATGTCTACGCATTGCCGGGCAAATTCACTTACAAATTTTTGATTGAACTCCATCCAATCAAGGTATTTTTTTGATGGATTCATAAAAGGATTATTATAGTATCCAAAATTTACAAAATCATTAGGGCGCAGGCGATAGCCATATTCCCTTTCAAACTCTAAAATGGCGGCGGGACTCACACAACTTAAATAACCAAACCAATCAACTCTTTTTTCTTTTCCTTCTCTGTTGTATATTAAATCAAAATTATAAAAAAACGTTGTAAATCTGACCACATCCGTTTTTGGATGCTCATCAAGCCATTTCTTCAAAGTAGACAGAATATGCTTCCTTACCTCCCTGTGTCTGACATCAACTGGAATACGACGCTCCTTTGTCCATTTATTTGTTATATGATTGTACATGGATACCGGTTCCCACATTTGTTTGGCAAGGAAGATTACCACATACTCATGATATCTTTTTGCCCTATTTATCTTGACTTCAAAGGCGTCTTCAAAATACATCCAGTTCTCTTTATCCACATCCTCTCCCGTTGTTTTGTCTATGACCTGCCACCACTCTCCAATATTACCATGAGTGACGGGCCTGAATTGATCATGAAAATAGTCCTCCATAATGTTGATAGTCAAAGTATCATCAAATGCTACCACCGGCTCTGACATCAAATATATCTCCTGGGCATACTGCGGATGTTTCTTTGCCCATTCATTATCTTCGCGAATAAGACATAATGTTGAATACACTTTGAATCCCATATCAATAATTTCCCGCGACAAGACCGTACCATCACTATCTCTTACCGCATCAGCACCCCATTTTTTTGCAAGCTCTTTAATTTCCCTTTCCATTCCCGCTTCAGCCGGCAATGTAAATCCGCTGCCCCTGTTTTCCATTTTACACTTCCCTTCCAATTAATTTATATATTTTGTATGAATGGCGTTATTTTCACGCCAGAATCCATATAATTCTCAGCTCTTTATACCTCCTATATTTATACCCTGGATCAGCTTATCCTGATATACTGCAAAAATAATAATCGTCGGTATCAACATGATAACCAATGCAGCAAACAGTGCCCCCCAATCGGTGGCATACCTTTGAACTTCGAATAGATTTGTAATACCTACGGGGACTGTATATTTTTCAGGGGATTGGATCAGTGTAAGAGCTATTGCATATTCATTCCAGAAGCCCATTCCTGCCATTAATGCCACGGTAAAGATACCCGATTTTTCCATAGGAATAATTATTTTCAACAATATTCCGTAGTATGAGTACCCATCTATCATGGCTGCCTCTTCATATTCCTTCGGAATGGTTTTTATAAAGCCTGATAACAAAAAAATAGCAAAAGGAAATTGGAACACCGCATATACCAATGATAACCATGCCAGGTTATCAAGCATTCCCAGCATATTCATCTGTAAAAACAATGGGACAATGATATAACTGGCCTGCACAAAAATACAAGCCATGTATACATTCATAATTATGTTGGAACCAAAGAATTTAAATCTGGTTAAAGTATATGATGCCGGAACGGCAAATACCATCAGGAAAACAAGAGACAAAAAAACTACTATTACCGAATTTAATACATAGTCCCCCATACTTGCCTGAACAAATGCCCTCTTATAATTCTCGAATACAAGCCTCTCGGGCAGTATCCACGGGCTTGTTAAAATCTCGGTATTGCTTTTTAGTGAGGACATTATATTCCATAACAGAGGGAATACCACTATGATAGTTTGTATAATCAATACTATTCTAAGAGGCAAATTTCTTAAAAAATCTTTTTGATTTTTTTTGATTCCAGATCTTTTCATCCCCATCACCATTCAATGTAAGATAGTGTAATTAAAAATTCAATATAATATTTATTCCTGGCGCGAAGCAAACTTAACTGAAAAAAAGGACAATATAAATGAAATTATCAGGGTAAACACCGCTATAGCCATGGCATATCCGAAGTTGGAATTGTTAAATGCCTGGGTATACATATATTGCAATAACACCGACGATGCCCCTGCAGGACCTCCATTTGTCATTATTTTTACTATAACAAAACTTAAATTTATAACTCCGCTTAAAGCAAAAACCACTGTTATCCTTATTATTCCCGACAAAAGGGGTAAGGTTATATTAATCAGCTTACGAAAAAAACCTGCTCCGTCCACAGTTGCTGCCTCATATATATCTAAAGGTATACTGTCTATGCCTGCAATATACATAACCATGTAATAACCGGCAGCCTGCCATATAAGAGTAACTGCAATTGCCCCTAGAACAAACTTTGCATCTCCCAGCCAGGGCTTTGCCAGCTTTCCCAGCCCTATAGCCCGAAGAAAGGAATTAATTATACCCATAGAAGGGTGATATATAAAAGACCATAAAATGGCTATTACAGTCATTGAAAGTATACTGGGAAAGAAAAATACCGTCCTGTAAAAGCCTTTTTCTTTCAGTTTGGATTGGGTTAATATAACTGCAAACAGAAGCGATAGCGTCAATGTAATTGCAGGAACCACTATCATAAGAAAAAATGTGTTTCTCAATGCCAGCCTGAAATAATTGTCCTTCAACATATACAAATAGTTATCCAGGCCAACATAAACCGAGCTGATTGAAAGGCTGGTCACTTTATAAAAGGATGTGGAAAATACCCTTATGGTAGGTATTATCATAAAAAAAACAGTTAATAAAACAGCGGGAAGTACTGTAATGATTATAAAACTCTTATGCTTATACCCTGTCATTTTTATCTATCCTCTCATAATATGGCTGTTGCGATAATTGGATATTACCTGTCCCTACCCTGCCTGCTTTAAGGTTAGGGTAGGGACAGGTAATTCAAATTCTTTTATTGTTCTCCCTCAGCCGCGAGAGCTTCTCTTGCAACCGCAAAGGCTTCCTCCACTTTTTCTGCCCACTCTTCAACAGTCATTTGCCCATTCATTACCGCTGTTACATTCTCAAATATTACGTCGTTGGGATTAACAGCTACGCCCACCGGTAAGGTTTTCCAGTTATTTAAAATGGTTATAGCGTTATCAAAGGCACCGTACATATTGTATAAGGATTCACTTATATATGGCTTAACCAACTCCCTGGCATCCTTTGTGGCAAATACACCGCCGGCTTTTTCACCAAACAGTTTTACCGATTCATCGGTGTACAGGAATCTTATAAATTCTTTTGCTAGCTCTATATTCTCCGCATGGGCAGGAATTGAAAACTGCTCATAACTTGCCAGTATATATCGGTCGTCCCCTTTATTTAAGACCGGAGGAGCCACCAGAGCAAACTCGAACCCTTCTTCCCTTGGAGCGTCGGCCATTTCGTTTTCCATCCAGGTTCCATTTGTTATAAACAAAGCCTTACCCATCATCATATCTGCCTGGGATTGAGTATGGTTAAGAGCTACGGTACCCTCCATAAGATA